>CAYZFW010000176.1:0-6276 GCA_964477615.1 uncultured Phycisphaeraceae bacterium
ATTCGTCGGAGGCCCGCGGCTTCGGTGGCGTTGCGATGAGCCACGTCGGCGGCAGCGAGGAGCGCTGCAAGTTCTCGCTGTTGCTCGACGGGCACGAGGGGAACGGGGAGTTCACCCAGTGCGGCAGCGGTGATGTTCATCTGGACGGTACCCGACTGACTGGCCGATGCCAGATGGGCAGCACCCTCGGCGTGCATCAAGTACGCGGCAAGCAGCTCGGGAAGAATCTGCTCCGAGCAGCGCACTGCGAGCAGCGTCGAGTTGAAGACCGTGCCGTCAATCTCGGGCGGCACGACCGCAACGCGGATCGACGTGCTTCGCGAGGGCACGAGCACATCGCCCGCGCGGACGCGGTATCGGTCCGCACGCAGGTCGGTTACCCGTGCGACGTGGAGCTCCGGCAATGGGTCGCTCGCGGCCGAAAGCCAGCGAACGGTCAGCATCGGCATGGACGGTCCGGTGTCGCCGGGCTCAGGACGAGACACGGAGAACACGCCAGGCAACACCGCAGCAACGTCACGGAGTCGTGCGGCGATCGGCCTGGCCGAAGATGATGACTCAGACGGCATGATCTCAAGAAGGATAGCCGCTCGGCCCTGATTGTCAATGGTTGAGTTTGTCGATTACGACATTTTTCTCTGTCTATTGTTCTGGCATTCGGTATGTCGTACTTCAAATGGGACGTGATCTATGTCCTCTTCCCCCCGACAAGCTCCGCGATGAGAAGGCCAAGAGCGACGAGCGCACCACCGATCAGGAGTGCCTTGACGACGTCCTCGCCGACCTGATTTGGCTTGAATTCTTGGGCTGAGTGGAGTCTGTGGTCCAGCGCAGCGAGCACACTTGCGGCAACGCCGTCGATTGTCACTGGCAGCGGTCCTGCCGATTCCCATCGGTGCACGGTACCGGGGTGTACCGCGATCACGGACGAAAACTGCGGCACCGTCATACCGAGCGATTCCCGAATCTGACGAACCCGATCACCTTGAAGGTTGACTTTCATGCGCAATCGCTCATAATTGTGATTGTTTTGGTGATCCTTGGCGCGACTCGACTCAAATCATACCCCGAAAGGACAGTCCATGCCACGAAGCGTTCAACCTGGAAACCACATCAAAGTCGGCCGCGGCCTGTACGACCACCACGGCATCTACATGGGTGTGCGTGGCGGCGTTCACGCTGTTGCCGAGCTTGCGAAGCCAGCCGACGGAGGCAGGGTCAGACTCGTGTCGTGGAACATGTTCGGCCGTGGTTCAAGAGTGGAGATCGTGGATCATCCCGAAGGCCTGCCGCTGGACGCCGTCGTCGCCAACGTGCTGCACACCCGGCGTTGGCGGAGGTACGGTCTCCTCGACTGGAACTGCGAGCACTTTGCGACTTGGTGCGCAACCCACCAGCCACGGAGCACACAGGTTGAGGGCGCGGTCCGGGTGGGTATTGGAGTGCTCGTGCTCTCGCTGCTGTGCCAGTTCGTAGGGTAAAAGAGTGTCCGTGGACTCGAGACCACCCGCCACTGAACTTGGATCGTCGAACCCGAAGGTAGACCCCAACAGGTCGACTTCAAGTCAGGTGAATCAGCAAGCCTGTTTCACTTCCGCGTGGGACTGTGTTCGGTAGTGGTAGCGCTAATTGCCGAGCTGTATGCAGAGGTAGGCGACCGCGAAGATCCGTTTGAGCATGTTCCGACCGCACCCTCAGCCCCTGCATCGACAGATTCACTGTTCCTCGAATCGCATGGTGCGTTTCTGAAGATGCCTCGCCGGGGCATCGCAAGGGCCGATTCACGTGGTTCGTCGTCAGCACCGCGCCCAACTCCAACGCATTCAGAGCCCCACCCCCCCGGCGGTGGTTGTCGCAAACCCCACCGGCTTGTCGGCATGCCGCAGCGCAATCTCCAGGGCATCGACGATGTCGTCGTGGCTGCCGTGGGGGACCTGGAGGAGCTGGGTGACCAGATTCTGGAGCCGTGCCGAGAGGCGAAGCCGGCCCGAGGCCAATTCCGGCTGGAGCGACTGGAACCGCATGATCTTGGGCATGGTCTGCTTGATGTCGCGGATGTACACGCCGCGCAGAGGCTCGGCGTCGAGGCGGCGGCGGAGGTTGCTGCTCATCAACGCCTGGAACTGCACGCTCTCGAACCCGATGCTGCGGACGCCGAACATCTTGCACAGCGAGACGATGTGCTCGATCACCTCGTCGGGCCGCTGCCGCGTCGCCTCGGCGTGCAGGACGTACCGCACCGGGCTGGAGTAGATCTTCGCGATCACCACCAGGCCGGTAAAGTCACGCCCGGGGATGCCCAGGCTCGGGTCGACGCCCAGCACGATTCGAGCGTTCTTTCGCCGGAGCAGCTGCAGCATCTCTTGGGGAGAGGGCGCGAAGAGGACCTCGTCGCGGGAAGCCCACACGGGCACACCGGGCTGCCCGGCGGTGCGCGTGTCCCGGTCCCAGAAGTGCAGGTCCGACTCGCGGAACATGCAGTTCTCCATCCCCGCGGGCTCGTTCTGCTTCTCACGCTCGAAGCTCGCCGCCCCGTCGCGGGTCCGCAGCGTCATCAGCGACAGCAGCGAGTCGACCTCGGGCCACAGCGGCTGGGCCCCCTTGTCCATCTCAGCCTTGTTCTTCTCGTAGAACGCCGCGGCGCCTGCCGGGCCCGACAGCCCGTCGGCCTCGCCGACCATGTTGTACACCGCCTCCCAGCGCTGCCACAGGTCCTGACGGTCGGGCCAGCCCGACAGCGCCTTGTACCGCAGCGCCTTCCACCCCGGCGACCGCCGGCCATCAAGCAGGTTCGACAGCAGGCTGTCGCTGTGCAGCACCGTCCCTACCACCACCAGGTTGGTGGTCCCCGTGCCCGCCTTCGACACCGTTGACCGGAACCAGTCGAGCTTCTGGGTGCGGAGCTCTTCGGAGCGCACGTCGCGCTCGTTCTCGGCGTCGTCCAGGATGATCAGCGTCGGGCGCTCCGACCGGTGCCGCGCCCCGCGGAACCCCTGCCCGGACCCCGCGGCCCGCAAGCGCACACTCACCCCGGCCCGGCCGGTGCCGTCCGGTGAGGCGATCACGATGTCGCCCTTACGCCACCGCGCCGACGACTTGCCCGGAGCAACCACGCCGCAGGCGTGCGGGAAGTCGGCCCGCAGCCGCTCGTTGGTCTCCAGTTCGTTCCGCACGTGCCCCAGCATGTCCTGGGCCTGCTCGGTGGTGTCGGAGATGATCACGATGAACGGCTCGGACTGGAACACCACGCACCACAGCACGTAGCCCAGGGTCACCAGCGTGCTCTTGGCGTGGCCACGAGGCGCCGCCACCGCCAACCGGCTCCCCCGATCCCCCCGGATTCCCCGGTCCCCCCGGATTCCCTGTTCGCCCCGCGTGCCGGTCATCCGCTCCAGCTCGGCGGCCAACTCGGTGTGCATCCGCGAGGGGGGTTTCTTGAAGTAGTGCGGCAGGTACGTCCCAACGAACGCCAAGAGACCCTTCGAGCCCATCTCCCGCCGAACGGCGGAGAGCTTCGCTTCCGCGTGCGATTCCTGATGCGACAACGCCGTCAACATGATGAAGCCTCCTTGCATGAATGACCCGACTGACCGGTGCTTCTGACTCCGAAGCTGACCGTTACGCATCCGCCGATCCGTCGACCGATGCCCCGACTTCCGCCGCCTTGGCCTCCACCCCGAGCCGCGCGGACTCGATGTGGTGCCCCGCTTCGAGCAGGAGAATCGCCCGCCGCGCCTGCACCACGCTGGCATGAACCCCACCGGGCCCGCCTCGGGCGTCCGCGGCCACGGCTGCCGACGCGGCCGTGGCGAGGCCGACCGGCCCGGCATCGCACAGCCCCATCGACCGCTGGAGCTCCTCCAGCCTGGCGAGCTCCGCGTGCATCTCCTCGATCATCGGCAGGTCCTGCGCGCCCGCGCCGCCGCCGGGAGAAGCCGCGGTCAGCGGCGAGAGCTGGTGCGTCACGTGCGCCGACACGCTCGGCACGGCCGTGGGCAGGTACCCCAGCCGCTGCATCGACTGCACGAACTCGCGGTACACCAGCCACGCCCCCCTCTCGGCGTCCACCCGCGCCGAGTGCGGCGCGTCCTTGTCGCGCCCGATCCGCCTCAGCCGCTGCACCGCCGTCATCGCCTCGGCGGAGAGCTGCCCCACCAGCTGCGTCACCAGCCCGGCCGACGGCCGCAGCGCGTTCTCGGCCCGGACCTTTTCCCGGTCGCGGTGCACCGTGCGGTCACACGTCTTGAGCACCTGCGCGATCTCCGGCACGGTGTACCCCTCGGCGGTGAGGTACGCCACGCACGCCCGCCGGTCATCGGGCCCGATGTTGCGGGGATCGACCGCACCAGACTGCACGTCACGCATCAACTCAAGCACCGCGCGGCGCGGGCCCGGTGCCGACGCCGCTTCGGACGGCGCGGATGCTCCAGACGTCATCGGCCGGGTCGGCGACGCTTCGACCATGCCGCCGGGCTCGGCGCTTGTCCCGCCGCGCTTCGAACGCCGACGCGGAACCGGCGGAGCCGGGGCCTTTGCTCGTCCGCTCATCGGCGCGGCGCTCCCTTCTTCTCCGCGCGGACGCCCGACCGGCCCCGCTTCATCGGCTTGACCTCCGTGACCGACGACGCACCTCGGCAAGGCTTCGCCTTCGGCTGCTTCATCGGAGCCGCGGGCACCGCCGCCGCCTTCACGCCCGCCAGGTACCGCTTGACCAGCTCACGCGGGGCCCGCTCCGGAGGGACCGCCGCCAGCCAGCGCCGCACAATCACGTCGCAGTACTGCGGGCTGATCTCCACCGCGCGGCACCGCCGCTTCAGCCGCTCCGCCGCGATCAGCTGCGTCCCCGACCCACAAAACGGCTCGTACACCACGTCACCCACCCGAGTGTGCTGACGCATCGGCGTCTCGAACAGAACCAAAGGCTTCGGCGTCGGGTGCTCCGGCCTCCCCCCCGGACCCCCGGACCCCCGGAACCCCCGGAAGCCCCGGTCCCGCCAGTTCCGCCTGACTCCACGTGCCCGTGCCCCGAGATGGCACCGATCATCGCCTGCGCACGCACAACAGCAACCGGGGGGCCGCCCGCCGACGGGATGTCCGCCGTCCACACCGTCGACCGCATCGGCTCACCCGCCACGCGCTTGGGCTGGTTCCCCTTGATCCAGCCCATCAGGCACGGCTCGTGCTGCCACGTGTAGAACGAGCGCGTCAACACCGGCCGGTTCTTCACCCAGATAATCTGCTGGTGCACGAATGCGCCGAACCGGTTCCACACCGACTCCAGCATCGCCTGCCGCTTCGACGCGTGCCAGCAGTACCACGGCGCACCCGGCAGGATCGCCTCCGCGACCGCGGTTTCGATGAACCGCTCGTACAGATCGCTGTTCGCGTCCGCGTCGTCCCACGTGATCCCGTACGAACCCGACCAGTCCTTGGCCGCCGATCGGCCGCGAGCGCGGCCCGCAGCTCCATGCGCAGGTTCGCCGCGGCCCCGCCGCTCCTGGTCACGACGAAGCAGCCCTCGCCCCGTCATCGCGGAGACCCCGCTCCCCGTTCGAACCCCGCCCAGCGATCTGCCCACCCCGCCCTTAGTCGACCGGTTCGAAGTGAAGTGGTTCGTCCCGTCGTAGTTCACCAGGTACGGCGGGTCGGTGGCGAACAGCACCGCACGCCCCCCCGTCATGAGCCTCGCAACGCCAGCCGCATCCGTGCAGTCGCCGCACCACAGACGATGCTCGCCCAGCACGAGCAGCTCTCCTGGCTTCGTGACCGCCGGTCCCTTCGACTCGTCCGCCTCCAGCATCGCGGCATGCGCATCGAACCTCTCCGGCTCGCCGCAAGTGCCGTCGTTCGCGCCCCCGCCCCCTCCGAGCACCCCTGCGAGCAACTCCTCAACTTCCGGGGGGTCGAACCCCGTCAGCGAGACGT
The DNA here is from genome assembly GCA_964477615.1 of uncultured Phycisphaeraceae bacterium. Taxonomy (GTDB): domain Bacteria; phylum Planctomycetota; class Phycisphaerae; order Phycisphaerales; family UBA1924; genus JAFLCM01. The sequence goes on from CAYZFW010000176.1 coordinate 5,926, forward strand.
CGAAGTCCGGCGTCTCCACCAGCTCACTCAACAGCTCGGCGAGCTTCCGCTCATCCCACCCCCCGGAGATCCGGTTCAACGCCAGGTTCAGCGCCTTCTCCCGCTCCGGCGAGAGGTTCACCACGCTCACGTCGGCGTGCGTGTCGCCACGCGCCGTCAGCACCTTCAACCGCTGGTGCCCGCCCACGACATTCCCAGTACGCCGGTTCCACACCACCGGCTCCACCAGCCCGAACTCGTCGAGCGAGCGCTTGAGCTTCTCGTACTCCGCGTCCCCCGGCCTCAGGTCCAACCGCGGGTTGTACGCCGCCGGGTTCAGACGCGCAACAGCGATCCGTTCGATACGCATGA
>CAYZFW010000177.1:0-6248 GCA_964477615.1 uncultured Phycisphaeraceae bacterium
CGAGGACGGGTCAGTGGCACGACTCTCTTCGCGCCGCCTTCACCCTGCTCGAAACCATGCTCGCGATGGTGATCCTGACCGTCGGCGTGGTCGCCGTGGTGCAGGCGCAGCGGGAGTTCCTCATCCAGAACCTCTGGTCCACGCACGCGTCCACGGCGACGTACCTGGCGACGGAACTGCGCGAACTCTCGCGCTCGTTCGCGCGCCACGACCGGCACACCGGCGGCCTGTACTTCACCAACCCCGCCGACACCAGCACCCTCGCGGGCTGGGGCCCCGAAACGGGCGAATCGTCGGTGCTCGATTACGACGATCTCGACGATCTCGACGGCTGCGTCTTCGGCAGCGCGACCACCTTCCCCACCGGCTTTACGATGTCGCGCCGCTTCGCCGGGCCCATCAACGCCTTCGGCGAGGTCATCCCCGAGACCCTCCACGACGGCACGACCGCGACGGTCACCATCGACGGCGAAACGAGCATCGTGCCCATGCGCGGCTGGTCCCAGATCGTCCAGGTGACCAAGGTCGATCCGTACAACTACTCCAGTGCCGTGGCACGCAACACCCAGGTGACCTCGGGCAGCAACGTGCTGCGCGGGCCGGAGCGGTACCCGCTCCGCGTGACCGTCACCGTCCTGTACCAGGGCACGTGGGACGACGACGCCCCGGCGGTGACGAGCGTGTCGTGGATCGTCGAGCCGTAGAAGAAGTGGTCGAGTGGCCAAGTGGTCGAGTGGTCAGGTGAGCAGCGGGAGTTCGTGAGTCGCCGTTCCAGGGAGCCGTTTCGACAACCGTCCGCGCCGGAGTCGCACCAATGCGCCAGCCAACCCGCCAACTCCCGATCTCACGCACAGCGATGCCCCCGCTTTCGCCCGCGAAGCGGGTGATTGATGGTTGCCAGACGCGCAGCGTCTGGAACCCGCGCGGCGTATCGGCATCGCCCGTGAAACGGGCGAGCGAGTCCACGCGGAATCGAGTCCCGCACAGCCCGCGCTCGCGCGGCGTCGTCGGCGTCCTCGCCATGATGCTGCTGGTGCTCTTCACCACGCTGGCCCTCGCGATGGCCGTAGCGACGCAGGGCAACCTTCGCACGGCGTCGAGCCATCTCCGCGTCACCCGTGCCCAGGGCGCGGTCGACACCGGGCTGGGCATGGCCGCGACACGGTTGAATGAAGCGTGCTCTCGCTTCGTCACGCCCAAGGGCGAGATGACGGCGGCGTACCTCGCGTCGCTCTGGACCAACGCCACAGGGGCCACCCCAGCCGCGACGGTGCTCGACCCGGCGGACGGGCGCTCGGAGGCGACCGCGCCGAACGGCATCGCCGCCGCGCTGCGAAACCTCCACGCCGCGGACGCGGAAGCGAACGTCGTCGCAACCAACGGCAGCAACGCCCCGGCCCAGATCCCGGCGCCCGACGTGCCCAACACCTGGGTGGTCTACAAGCCCATCGGGATCGAGCGCTCCTCCAACGGCAAGATCGTCACGGCGGTGCAGATCTCCTTCGCCCCGCCGGATTCGACCACGGGGCAGGTGCTCACCGTGGTGACGGGCTACGACTGGGACCACGCGCGGCGCCGCTGGGTGACGCGCACCGGCCAGCAGTGGTTCAGCATGCACAAGACGGTGCGTCACGCGATCCTCTCTCCCAGCCGCGTCATGATCGGGCGCGACGTGCAGGTGGAGGGCCCTGTGGGTGTGCGCTACGCCAGCAACGCGCTCGATGCCGTGGACGGCCCGCCCGTCACTGTCGAGTCGGACTTCATGGGGCTGAACAACACGCTCGACTCACGCCTGCGCGACTTCTACGCCAAGGTGCTGCTCGACGATGTCGACGGCGACAACCGCCTCCGCGCCGGGCACCCCACCGAGGGCCGCAGCCTCCCCGCTCTCAACAACAAGGACTACGACGGCAACTCCAGCGCCGACAACGCCTTCAAGGACAAGACCAAGGACGGCGTGATCGACGACTTCGACATTTTCCTGAACTTCTACGACACCAACAACGACGGCAAAGTGGTGCTGTCCACCACCATGACCGCGGGCACCGTGCATTCCACCGCGACGGCGGAGTTCACCGCCGACGAAGCCCTGGCGATGAACATCGACTCGGGCAGCGCCGACCGCAACCGCAACGGACGCTTCAACGGCCGCTTCGTGAACGGCGCATGGGACTACTCCACCTTCAAGGACAACAACGGCGACGGCGAACGCGACTCCGACGACGTCGACGCCGACGACGTGACCCTGGGCTACCGCGACGGCGTGCTCGACTACCGCGACCAGTACGCCAAGATCCGCGGGGCCATCGGCCTCAAGGTGACCCGCGCCACCTGGGAATCCGCCAAGGACGCGCTGGGCAACACCGTCGCCGACTACCAGCAGTACGTGCAGGGGGCCATCGTGCCCGGCAAGGGCGACGGGGCCACCGAGTTCGGCCTGCCCGCCGCGGAACTGCCCGCCATCACGGACGAGTCGTTCTCCGCCGCCGCGACGGACCTGATCGGGATCGCCGAGGACGAGACGCAGACCTTCAAGCAGCAGGTGGAGGCCGTCAAGGGCACCGGCTGGACCGCGCCCCGGCAGATCGAGCCGACGCCGTACGGTGCCCCCACGCCCGCCGACTGGTACAACCGCCCCGTGTACGAGGGGATCACCTTCCGCAACGTGACGATCCCGCGCGGGAACAACGGGCTGTTCAAGAACTGCACATTCATCGGCGTCACGCGCGTGATGACCTACACCGCCAACACCCATCCGTCGTGGGGCTACTACGGGCAGGAGACGCGCGACGCCGTGACGGGCGTGCTGAAACTCGCCTTCCCCCCGCCGCCGGCTGAGAGCCCCTCGCAGCTGGACAAGTCGTACTCCGAGGTGGGCGCCACCGGCTACGACAGCCTGCCCGACCCGCTGGTGGTGAACATCGATCTCAACGGCGACGGCACCGCGAGCGACGCCTGCACCAACACCAAACTCCTTTCCAACAACATCCGCTTCCACGACTGCACGTTCGTCGGCTCCATCGTTGCCGACAAGCCGCAGGTCTTCACCTTCATCCGCAACAAGATCGTCTTCACCGGGGCCACGAAGTTCGTGGACAAGAACCCCAGCGCCCCCAACGACCCCTCCGAGAACCCCACGGCGGAGGAGATGGCCGTCATCCGCAAGTCGTCGCTGATGCTCCCCAACCTCTCGGTGGACATCGGCACCAACAACTCGCCGCAGTCGCAGGACGTCCGCCTCACCGGCGCGATCATCGCCGGCGTGATCGATATCCGCGGGAACGCCTCGATCGACGGCGTGCTCATGGGCACCTACTCACCCACCTACGGCACGGCCCCGCTCGACGTCTACGGCACCCCATCGGGCAACCCCGCAGACTTCAACATCACCCTGGGCTACTTCGGACCCCAGTCCGGCGGCGACCAGGAGGGCATGGACCTCTCGGCCCTCACCGATCTCGACGGCGACGGCGTCAAGGACATCGGCTGGGACTCCGCACGCGATTCCACCGGCAACCTCATCCCGCTCGCGGGGTGGGACGGCACGCACAACAACAACTGGTACGACAGCCAGCCCGATGAAGACGCCGACATCGCCCCGAACACCTATGTCCGCCGCGCCATCCCCTTCAACGGGTACGGGCGTGTGGTGGTGAAGTGGAACCCCGACCTCGTGCTGCCCGACGGGCTTGCGAGCACGCTCTCGTCGCGCCCCGTGCTGAACTCGTACAAGGAGGGTCGCTATGTCGCCGAAGCCGACTAACACCACGAAACCCGCCGACCCCAAGCCCCGTACGACAGGCGTCCCGCCTGTCTCCCGCGGTTTCTCGCTGATCGAAATGATGATCGCCATCGCGATCTCCAGCGCCCTGCTCACCTCGATGATGGTCGCCCTCGACACCATGTTCAAGGGCTACCAGCAGACCAGCGGCACCGTCAGCACGAACGTCGTCGCCCGCATCGCCGTGAACCGGATGCTGGCGATGGTGCGCACCGGCTCGGATTTCGGCCCCTTCCCAACCGACGTGCTCGACAACACCGAGAACCCCCTCCGCGCCGACTACTTCGAGTACGTCAGCCGGCGCAACAGCAACGGCACCCCGGCGGAGGTCACCCGCGTCGAGTACCGCTACCCGGGCCACGAGGCGCTGCTGCGCTCCTGGGGTGCCAGCGAGGATCCGCCCGACCTGGACTTCACCCCCACCGGCCCCGGTGCGCTGTGGCTGGTCATCATCCAGACCTCCGACGACAGCCGCAGCGAGACGATGCTGCTGCCGAATGTCCGCTCGGCGAACTTCGTGCTCAACTACGCCGTGGGCCCGAAACTCAACCGCGCCACGGTGGACCTCGTGATCGAGAGCCTGGAGAGCCCCGACCTCGAACTGAAAGCCGGGCAGGCCCCCCCCACCATCCGCTTGGTGGCGAGCGCGATGCCGCGGCGGTCGTATGAGGCGAACTGAGTCCGCTCGAGGGCCGTCGCCCACTCACGGCTTCTGCGAAGCCGCCGTGGGCACTCGGATCTCGACGCGGCACACGCCCACCCCGATCCCCACGTCTTCGACGGCGACGATCTCCGTCTCGGCGTCGTTGGCGGCCCATTCACGCTTCGAGGCGGTCAAAAGCATGTCCCCCTCAAACCAAACGGTCCGGTACGACTGGGCCGAGTCCGGTGCGCCCGCCGAGAAATGGATGTGCGCCGGCTCGTCGCCTTCTGGGTACGGTGCCGGACGCAGCGTCAAGACCTGGCAGCGACCGCGCTCGTCGGTCCGGACCTGCGCATGAAGCCTCGGCTCACTTGTCTTGGCGTCTCGCGGGTTGTACAACCCGGAGGCGTCAGTATTGAATGCCGAGACCGGGACACCCGCCAGCGGCACACCCGCCGAATCGACCACGCGGATATCCAAGAGCAGCCGAACTCCCGGCTCGTCGGCGTGACACGTGATCGCCGTCGATCCGTTCAATGGTGGACGCTCCCGATGATCTGGGAGGGTTGCTCTGAGCAGCGAATCCGCTTGGCCGCCGGCGATCAGGACCGCAGGGAGAACGGCAATTAAGGGTAGTGCCAGAGGGTGGCGGTAGGCGCTTTTCACGGCGGATTCTCCGTAAGGGTGATCTCCGATCATGCTACCGGGCACCCGTGCGGGCGTTGACTTTCCCCGTGATTTCTGGCAACATTGCCACATGGGAGCCCAAACAAACGCCGCCGGTCCGGGATTTCTTGACCACAAGTTCGAGCAGGACGCGATCACGTTCGACGACGTGCTGCTGATGCCGCGCCGCTCGTCGGTGAACCCCGCGACGGTCGATCTCCGCACGCGGCTCTCGCGAAACATCACGCTGAACATCCCGCTGGTCTCGGCCCCCATGGACACCGTCACCGAATCGCGCCTGGCGATCGCGCTGGCGCAGGAAGGCGGCCTGGGCGTCATCCACCGCAACATGCCCGCCGAGGCGCAGGCCATCGAGGTCTCGAAGGTGAAGCGCTCCGAGAACGGCGTGATCCTCGACCCTATCACGCTGGGCCCCAAGGACACCATCGCCCGGGCCAAGCAGCTCATGGCCGAGTACCACATCTCGGGCTTCCCCGTCACCGACGACGGCTCGCAGTCGCTGCGTGCGAAGGGCAAAGTCCTGGGCATCCTGACCGAGCGCGACCTGAAGTTCATCGACAAGGGAGATGAGCTGGTCGAGAACGTGATGACGCGGACCAACCTCGTGACGGCCCCGCCGCACGCCGATCTGAAAGACGCCGTGCGGGTGCTGTCGAAGGCGAAGGTCAAGAAACTCCTGCTGGTGGACAAGGACGGCAAGCTCGCTGGCATGATCACCATGCGCGATCTCGACCAGCAGAACCGCTTCCCCAACGCCTGCAAGGACGCGCGCGGGCGCCTCCGCTGCGGAGCGGCCTGCGGCGTGTTCCAGCTCGACCGCGTCGAGAAACTCATCAACGCCGAGGCCGACGTCATCCTCGTCGATACCGCCCACGGCCACTCCGACAACGTGCTGAACACCGTGCGCGAGATCCGCAAGTCGTGGCCGAAGATCGAACTCATCGCCGGCAACGTGGGCACCGCCGAGGGCGCGCGTGACCTTATCGAAGCGGGCGTGGACGCCGTGAAGGTCGGCATCGGCCCCGGCTCGATCTGCACGACGCGCGTCGTCACCGGCGTGGGCGTGCCGCAGATCACCGCCGTGATGAACGCCGTGCGCGCCGCCGAGGGCCAGGGCATCCCCGTGATCGCCGACGG
>CAYZFW010000178.1:0-6240 GCA_964477615.1 uncultured Phycisphaeraceae bacterium
GGGGCGTCCTTCTCCTCCGACCCCGCCATGTACCGCGACCCGCTCACGATGTCCCACTTCCCGCTCAGCGCCTCGCGCACGAACATCGGGATCGCCTCGGGCTCGTGCTGCTCGTCGCAGTCCATCGTGATCACCCAGTCAAACCCGTCCACCATCGCCCACCGGAACGCGTCCTGCAGCGAACGCCCGTACCCACGGTTCACCGCGTGACGGATCACCTCCACCGGCTGCTGCGGCAGCAGACACGGCGTCGAATCCGTCGAGCCATCATCAATCACCAGCACGTTCGGCGCCTGCATCAGCACCTTCCGCAGCACCCGCAGCACGTACGTCTCTTCGTTGTACACCGGCACCGCAACCAGAAACCGCGGCGGCGCACCCGCACCCGCGCCATCGCACCCGCCCCCCGGCGTCGCGGCTCCACTCCCGATCATCGTTCCATCTGGCGCTGGTCTGCTCACCCCCAACGGTAGCCCGCGCCCGGCGGTTTCCAATCGGAAACTCGGAAACTCCATCCGAGCCCAACCAGCCGGCCATGCAGCGGCACCGCGTCAGCCCAAGCGCTCACAGCGCTCCGGATCCTTACGCACCCCGTCCACCTGTAGCGCCGAACCCCAAACCCCAAACCCCAAACCCCGAACCCCGAACCCCGCCTACTCCTCTTCCTCCGCCGTCAGCCACTTGTCACAGATCACCACAACGTCCTCGTGGAAGTTCTTGATCGTCGCCACGCTCACGTTCCCCGGCTTGTCGTTCGCCAGAATGCTGAACACCACCCGCCGCCCCGTCTTCTTGCTCGTCAGATACCCCGACAGCGTGCACACGCCGTTGATGTACCCGCTCTTGGCCCTCACGGCGTTCTTCAGCCGCCGGTCGTCAAAGCGGTTCTCCATCGTGCCCTGCCCGGGCCCCGGGATCGAGTTGATGAACGCCTTGCCCGCCTCGCCCTGCTTGCTCATCGCCGCAAGCCAGCGGGCCAGCAGGCTCGCCGTCACGCGGTTCTCGCGGCTCATCCCCGACCCATCGGCCACCTGGATGCCCCGCCCCGCCTCGGGCCCCAGCAGTTCCGCCAGCTTCATCCGCACCACCGCCGCCCCGGACTTCCAGCTCCCCGCCCCGCCCGAAACCTCGTGCCCCATCCGCTTGATCAGCGACTCGGCGTACAGGTTGTACGAATCCATATTGCACCGGTCCAGCACCTGCTGCAGCGGCGTCTGGATGATCTGGATCACCTCGCCACCAAACAGCGACTCGTTCTCCGTCGCCAGCCGCGCCGTCGTCACCGGCACCCCGGCACGCCGGAACCGATCCGCCAGCAGCCGCGTGACAAACTCCGGCGAATCGTTCAGCGCCAGCTCCACCGGGTCGGTCGAGTACCGCACGTCGCCGTGGGCCGTGATCTCGCCCGTGCCCGACCACGTTGCCCACACCGTCTGCTGCCCCTGGCGCACGGAGCGCGTCTTGTTGCGGATTTCCAGCCACGGCGCGCTCGGCTCGGTCTTCAGCACCGCCGGCGTCCCCGCCGCCTGTGGCTGGGGGAACACCGCCAGCAGGTTCGCGTAGAAGATCACTCCCGAAACCTCGGCGCAGTACCACCGGTTCGCCTGCGCCGGTGGCCACGACGGATGCCGGTACTGCCGATCAAAGATCCGGTCATCGATCACAAGCTCGTTCGCCCCCACGGTCCCCGCGGCCTTCTGCGCCGCCTCGGTCCAGTGACGGATCAGGTCCTCGACGCCGATGTTCATCTGGCTCAGCAGCTTCGGATCGGCGAGCGCGGGATCGCCCGACCCCCGCAGCACAAACCGTCGCTGCGCCGCCTGCCACACCAGCTCGGTCTTGAAGTTGAAATCCGTCCCCAGCACCAGCGCCGCCGCCCCCGAGGTCAGCAGCTTCATGTTCGACGCCGGGATCATCGAGTCCGAGGCGTTCCGCGACATCAACACCTCGCCCGTGTCGACGTCCATCGCAAACACGCCGATCTTCGTCTTCCCCAGCTTCCCCTTCGCCACCGCGGTATTCAGCCGCTCCGTCAGCGGCTGCGCCACCGCCCGGCACGCCGGCAGCAGCAGCGCCGCCACGGCGAGCACGACGAGCATCCGGGACACACGGGCAATAGAGCGGGTGGCGTGCGGCATGGTTGTCAAAATCAGCGGAACGCGGCGGGCACAGAACAACACCGGCGAGCCAGCCCCGCGCGGCTAAAGGGTATCGGCCCACCCAAAGTGACGCCTTCAACCTCGCTACACTCGCCCCCCGGATCGCCCCCCTGATCGTCGAGCTCGCCCCGCAGCGTCCGGATATCAGGCCCGATCTCGCTGCCCCCGCGACCTCTTCCGCACCCTCTCCCCGCCGGAACCCCCATGGCCGACCCCAAGCCCCAGATCACCTTCGACCAGTTCGCCCAGGTGGACCTCCGCGTCGCCAAAGTCCTCTCCTGCGAGCCCCACCCCAACGCCGACAAGCTCTGGAAACTGCAGCTCGACGACGGCAGCGGCACCCCCCGCCAGATCTGCGCCGGCGTCCGCGAGCACTACACCGCCGAGCAGCTCGTCGGCCGCTCCATCATCATCGTCGCCAACCTCGCCCCCCGCGTCATCCGCGGCGAGGAGTCCCGAGGGATGCTGCTGGCCGCCAGCGACGCCCCCAAGGACGCCGCCGCCGCCGACCCGAATATCAAGCGCAATGTCGTGATCCTCGGCCCCGAGCGCGAGATCGCCCCCGGCTCGATCGTGACGTAAGTACCGCGCGGCATACCGAAGCAGGCACGGCCCTGGAGGCACCGCCTTCCAGGCGGTGCAGACGCCGATCCACGTCAACGCCAAAGCCCGTCCGCCGCACGCACCCGCCCAAACCGTCGGCCCGTACCACCGTCACTTCGCCTGACGCCGACGCATCACGATCGCGCCCCCGCCCAGCATCCACAGCGCCCCCGCTCCCGGCCCCGGCACCCGCGCGATCCAACCCTCCACACGCCCCTGAGGGTTGATCCCATCGCCCGCGATCGACAGCCCATCGGGCGAGATCGCCGTCGCCGACGTCAGACGCCAGCCCGCAAGCCCCGTCACCCCGCTGCCCGCGAGGAACGAAGACACGCTCTGCGGCACGCCGTTGATCCAGATCGTCGCCGTGCGCCCCGAAGGCGAACTCCCCCACCCGACGACTCTTGACGCATCATCCGAGAGATCGAGCGCCGCCGAAGACCCCAGCCCTCCGGGCAGGTCCGGCAGCGCGCTCGTGACACCCGTGGCCCGCGAAAACAAGAACGCCTGCGTGAACTGGAACCCGGTGATCGTCACCACGTCACCCGTTCCCGCCACGTGCCCTCCGAACCGGGAGACAGCCCCCGCGATCCGACGCGGGTTGTTCACACCCGCGATGGCGTCCACAAGAAAAGTCGACGCTCCATCAGAGAGAAAGGGCCCGCTCAGGTTGCTGCTCTGCGCCGCAAACCAGCCACCGTCTGGTGAGAGCGCCTGACCGTCAAACAGCCCCTGCGACACCATCCCCGTCGCGGGCGTCCACCGGAACACGTTGAACTGCGTTGTGTTCTGCGCCGTCCCGATCACCGTGTCCCCATCGTCCGATACCCCCCATGCGTTCGAGAATCCCTCGTTGGACGGTTGAAGCGTGCCCAGGTCCGTTGTGGTTCCATCAAGTCCGCCCGTATTCGTCCACCGGAACGCACGACCCTCTGAGATCCCGACGATCACCGATCCATCAGCGCTGACCTGCCGTGCCAGGCTTCCCTGAAAGTTCGGCGAAGCGAGGGGGGGCACCACGCGCAGGCCGGTCGATGCGCTCCACCGTATCCCCACGTTGAAATCACCCTGACTCCCTTGCCCCACCACCGTGCTGCCATCCGCACTGATCCCACGCACCGCGCTCTGCGTCCCGCCCGGCAGGATCCCAATCCCCGAGAAGAACGGCGCCGCCATTGACCACGACCCGGAAGCCGCGACAACCGAGAACACAACCACAAAGCGCCGATCGACGGTTGAGGAACGCATGACAGTCTCCAGGTGTTTGATCATCCGATGCGCCCTCTGTGACGCGCCGCCCGCCCGCCGGTTCCGTCCTGCGCGAGAGAACATCGCGCAACGCGCAATGATCAGCGCCGCGCGCAAGCCCGAGAAAGCCGTACCTCACATCCAGTTGCGCCACAGCTTGAACAAAAGTCGCGCGTCGGGTTCGCCAATCCCCCCGCCGCGCCGCGTGCTTCTTCCAGAATCCTGCTCGCGCCGCGTCCGATCAACCGATCGCCCGCAGCACATCATCGATGGTCGCCCCGCACTTCACCGGCGCGTTCGCATACGACCCCTTCAGCCCCGCCAACTCGTCCTTGTGGTACTTCGCCGTCGCGTCGGGGTCCTTAAGCAGGTGCCCCGTCAGCACGCACACCACGCGATCGTCGGGCCGGATCGTCCCCGCCGCGATGAGTTTCTTCAGCCCCGCGATGGTCACGCACGACGCCGGCTCGGCCCCCACGCCAGCGCCGTCGATCATCGCCTTGGCGTCCATCGTCTCCTGGTCGGTCGCCTGTTCGACGACGCCGCGCGTCTCTTTCAGCGCACGCAGACTCTTGGTCGCGCTCACCGGGTTACCGATTCGGATGGCGGTCGAGATCGTCTCCGGCTTCGCGAGCGCCTCAACGCGCGTCAGCCCCGCCTTCACCGCGCGGTACAGCGGGTTCGCCCCCGCCGCCTGCACCACCGCGATCCGCGGCAACTTCCCAATCAACCCCAGACAGTGCAGCTCGCTCAGCCCCTTGTAAATCGCCGAGTTGTTCCCCAGGTTCCCCCCCGGCACCACGATCCAGTCCGGCACCTCCCACCCCAGGTCCTGCAGCAGTTCCAGCCCGATGGCCTTCTGACCCTCGAGGCGGTACGGATTGAGCGAGTTCAGCAGGTAGATGCCCTCCTTCGCGCTCACCTCTTCCACCAGCCGCATGGCATCATCGAAATCCCCCGCGATCTGCACCGTCCGCGCCCCGTACGCCAGCGCCTGGCTCAGCTTCCCGAACGCGATGTTCCCCTCCGGGATGAACACCACCGCCTTCATCCCCGCGATCGCGGCGTAACTCGCCATGCTCGCCGACGTGTTCCCCGTCGAAGCGCACGCCACCCGCGTCATCCCCAGCCGCTTCGCCATCGACACACCCGACGTCATCCCCCGGTCCTTGAACGACCCCGTCGGGTTCTCCCCCTCGTGCTTCAGAAACAGATTCATCGCCCCGGCGTACCGCGCCAGCGCCGACCCCGCATCAATCGGGTACAGCGTCGTGTTCCCCTCCCCACGCGTCACGATATGCCGCTCCTCCAACGGCAGGATCATCTCGCGGAACCGCCAAACCCCGGAGCGGTCCACCGCACGCCGAGAAGCCAGCCGCGCATCAAACCGCTCAAACGACGGCCGTTCCGCCCCCGCGCTTCCAGCCCCCCCGAACCGCGACAGATCATGCCGCACCTCAAGAGTCCCCGAACACTCACACCGGTACCGCACCCCACCATCCCCGTACACCCGCGAGCACTCCACACACACAAGCTGCCACAACGCCGCGCTTCCGGGGGCGATTCCGGGGGCGGCAGTGGGGGAGTCCGATCGTCCTGGAGAGGTCGGTGAGTGTGACACGCGGGGAACAGTATCGGCGAGATCGCATCCAACCTCGCCAGGTCCCATAGAACTCGCGGCACAACTCAGTACCCGGTGGGGCAGGCTTCCAGCCTGCCATCCTCAACAATGGACGCCCGGCCAGATTCACACAATCAACCCTTGACTTTCCGCCGTCTCCCTGCCGATACTCCCGACGGCGTCTCCCTTGACGGGCGAGACGCCGACATGTGCCCCTCTTCGCGGCCCCGCTCACCCGCCCACTTCCGGCATTTTTCGCCGGTACGCCGGGTGATCGGGAAGCACCCCGGATGTTCCGGTTGCCGCGAGTGACGGGCGGTTGTCCATGTGGTTTTCCACGGAGCCCGTCTCAATGACCCATCCCGATTCCCCGCACGCCGAACCGGCGTGGCTGTCCACCGCCCCCACGCCCGCGGCGTTCCTCGACGCCGCCAAGAAGGGCCAGGGCCGCGCCGTCCTCTGGCTGAAGCTATTCGCCCCAGCGCCGTATCTCCCCAGCATCATCGAACTCAACACCAAGTGGCTCGGCTGGGACCTCCAGTGCAACGGCTCGTTCGACGCCTACACAATCGAACTCGCCGATCTCTCCGGCGACCCCGAAGCCTGCGC
>CAYZFW010000179.1:0-6227 GCA_964477615.1 uncultured Phycisphaeraceae bacterium
CGCGCACCCCAGGCAGGTGTGCATGTACCTGGCTCGGCGGCTCACGCGGTACTCGCTGGAAGAGATCGGCGGCTACTTCGGCGGGCGCGACCACACGACCGTGATGCACGCCGTGCGGACGATCGAGGAGCGCCGCGACGGCGATCCGGAGCAGTTGCGTGTGCTGACGGCGCTGGAAGTTCGGCTGGGCGCGCCGGGGCGCGAGTGAACTCGGAGCGTTCGGGGCGTGCGTTGCAGATGATTGGCCTGTCTGGAATGCGCGAATCGAAACTCTGCGCGACCAAGACGCCCTCTAAGCCGACTTCCGCCGCACATAGACCTCGCCCAACTTGGCGAGTGCGTCCACGTTCCCCAGTTCGGCAAGTCGCTGCACCTCGTCCAAGAACTTGAGCGTGTCTGGCTCAAGGCAGACTTCGGACGGGTCTTCGTCGGGGTAGACGCCTTCCACTTCGACGCGAACGACGCAGGGGCCCGCGTGGACCCACTTCGTCAACCGAACCCGCCGTCCTGGTGCCTTGTAGCCCATGTTCACAGGAAGTATACGGTGACCAACCGCGCTGAAGCAGAAGCCCGGGACCACGACCACACCGCTCGAATGCGCGTGCCGTCAAAGAGGCACAGATCGAACGTTGACTTTGGAAAGGGAGTTGCAGCCGCGTCGTCTGATGTTTGGGTGGGATGTCGAAGACCCTCGAGAACCTGCCAAAGGACGATTCCGCGCTCCTGGAGCCGTTCGTGTGCGTGGTCTGTCACGAGATAGCGACCCTGCTCAACGGCGTTCAGGATGGACCGCGCGATCGGAGACACCTCCGCAGGATACACCCGGACCAGCCGCGTCACACAGCGAGCACTCATCTTTTTGCGGGCTTCCGCTTCGCTGTTGGCAACACCTTGACTGCTGCCGGGGGCGTGACCGACTCACCCGCCGCGAGTGCCTTCACCGCCGCAAGCACCTCTTCCGCGTGCCCGGCGACCTCGGTCACGTCCCACCGCGCGGCCACCTTTCCCGCGCCGTCAATCAGGAACGTGGTGCGGACGATGCCCATGTACTTCTTGCCGTACATGGACTTCTCGACCAGCACGCCGAAGGCGTCGCTGACCTCGGTGGATTCATCGGCGAGCAGCGGGATGCGGATGTCGTGCTTCCTGGCAAACTTGGCCTTGCTCTTCTGATCGAGCCTGCTGATGCCGACGACCGCGGCGTCGAGTTTCTCGAACGCGGGGAATCGCCGCGTGAAGTCGCACGCCTGGGTGGTGCAGTCCTCGGTGTCGTCCTTGGGGTAGAAGTAGACGACCAGCGGGCGGCCCTTGAAGTCGGCGGAACGGACGATAGTGCCCTGCTGATCGGGGAGGGCGAAGGCGGGGGCCTTGGTGCCGGGCTTGAGGGCGTTTGGTGCGGTGGTGGGCATGGGTGGTCTCGTAAAGCAGCGTAGCGGCGCGCCGCGCCCAAGTGGCACTGACCCGTCTTCATGTCAGTGCCACGACACCCCACCGACCGCGTTGGACACGTGTGCGATCGCCTGTCCGTTCACGTCCCCCGCTCGGGCGCATCGAACAGCATTGTCGCCTGCGAGCCGTACACCGGGTAGTCGATCCGAGCCCGGTACCCGCGGAACGCCGCGGCGTCCCAGGACATCTTCTCGCAGGCGAGTTTCACCAGTTCGGCGTAGCGCGGCACATCGGCCGAGCGGCAGCGGGAAAGGCCCGTTCCCAAGGGCTCGATGAACTCGCACAGGTCGAGCACGTCGATGTCGCGGGCGGGGTCGTTCGCGCCGGCGACGCCCTCGAACGCCGTGTCATACAGACGCAGTGTCGGCGATGCGCCGGGGAAGACATCCTCGTGCACGATAGCGTCGAACTGCATCACCGCAGCGGGCACACTTGTCTCGGCGAAGACGTACGACTTGCGCGCCGAGCCGGGGGCGCGGTAGCGCTTGATCTCGGCGAGGCTCGCCTCGGCGAAGACGAAGTCGATGGCCGATCCCGGTCCGAACGCGTCACCGCCCAGCGAATAGTGCACCACCTCCCCGGCGTGGTGGACGCGCAGCGAGGGCCACCCGGTGTTGGGCGGCGCGGTGCAGAAGTCCTTCAGCATCAGGCTCTCAAGGTCGTTCACCGCCGCGCCGTCGAGGGTCCGGGGCATGCGCTCGCCGCGGTCGCGGCTCATGCGCCGGGTGGTCATCTTGATGCTCGCGCCGGGCCTGAGGCGCTGCAGACCGATGAGGCCGTTGAGCCACAGGACGTCCAGGTGTTCGCCGTCGGGCGAAGGGTGGAGCATGACGGTGGCCATGATGGCGCGGGCCTCGGCACCTTTGAGCTGGCTCATGGCGCGGAACGCGGCCTGCTTGCGCCGCAGCTCGAACTCACGGCGCGCTTCAGGCACCCACGCTGAGACGATCGCGTCGAGGGCCGCGCGGTCGCCGATCTCGTGGCGGATGAGCGACTCGAACCGGTCCACGGCCTTCCGCGCCGTCGCGACCACCGCGCCGGGAACGCCCTGCGCCTCGAGCCCCGCGAGCACGCGGCGGAGCGGCTCTGGCCCGGGCATACGGTGTACCGCAGAGATGGGGTCGCCAGCGCGGACGGCCTTCAGCAGCCGACTGGCCAGCACCTTGTCGATGCCCAGCCGCGAGGCGAGGGCCTGGGGCCCGGCGGGCTTCTCGCGCAATCCATCAAGCGCGGCCCCCAATGACGTCAGCAGGTCCCCGCCGGTGGTCCCGATGCGGACGTCCAGCGCGGCCCCGGCACCCGTGCCGGCGGGCGGGGGCTTGGTGGGGGCCTTTTTCGTGGGGGATTGGGGGGTCATGGTCGGGGCGAGGGTGCGGACACGTGAAGGATGCCGCAAAGCGGGCCCGGCGTCGAGCGAATCCCAGAAGATTCCAAGAAGTTTCCCGGAAACTATTTGACCCCCCGAGATTCCGGGCTATCTTGATCCTGAGGACATCCACCAGGAGCACCAGAAAGGAACCCGTCCCATGAGAACCACGCTGTCCGCCGCCCTTCTTGTCGCCGCGTTTGTCGCCCCCCAAGCCTTTGCCGGCGTTGTCACCTTCGACAACGGCCAGGAGGGTTGGGAGGGCCCGCAAGGCCCCGGCGGTGCTTCATTCATCGACGGTGCCGACGGCAACCCCGCCGCGTCGTACCGCACGCAGTTCAACAACTTCGGGATCGACTTCACCAACAGCACCAACCCCGACTTCGTCGGCGACTTCACGACGTCGCCGGCGCTGAACTTCTCGGTGGATGTCCGGGCCCGCCAGGTGGAGTTCTTCTTCCAGCCGGTGTCGCGCTCGTTCATCATCGAGTTCCGCTCGTCGTCGCTGGCCCAGGGCACGCCGTACCCGTGGGTGAGCGTGTGGTACGAGATCGGCGTGCTGCAGAGTGGTCTGGATTGGACGACGTGGTCGGTCTCGATTCCGGACACGAACTCGTCCACGCTGCCCGCCGGGTGGGGCGGCTATGGCGACGAGGACCCCAACACCTTCGAGCCCCGCCTGCCCGCGGGCGTCACCTTCCGCGACGTGCTGGCCAACACCGACACGCTGGCGCTGAGCACCTATGTCCCCGGCTTCTTCTTCGGCTTCACCGACTTTGACGTCAGCATCGACAACGTGACCCTGAACCGCGTGCCGACCCCGGCCTCGGCCGTGATGCTCGGCCTGGGCGGCACGATGCTGCTCCGCCGCCGGCGGTGAGCGGGTGCCACAGGTTTCCGGCCACGTGCCACGGGTTTCCGGCGTCTTCGCCGGATACCCGTGATCGATGATGCGTGCCGCTGCGAGTTTGGCACGGGCATCTCGCTCGGAAGCGAGAAGCCCGTGGCACGACGCCGCAGAATCATGCTTTCGACCACAGGGCGCACCACTCCGGTGTGCCCTGTTTTCGTTGTATGGTCTATCGCCGATGACCCCCGAGGCGCTCACGCGGGCGTGGTGGGGCACGGCGCCGAAGGCGCATTTGGAGGACCTGGGCTCATCGCGACCTCGTGGATCGAATCCAAAGTAGAACCACTGCCAATAGCGGGGTCGCAAACACCACAGAGTTCACCGCCAACGCGAGCGGCTTCACCCGCCCATGAGTTAGCCCCCGAACGGCCGCGTGTGGGTATGCCCAGGTCGGCCGAAGCTGGACTGAGCCCGGGAGTGCTGGGTCAACTTCAACTGTCCTTTCTGAAACCAACCACAGCATTGGCCATCCCACCGCAAGCACCGTACGAGTTGCTTCGTTCGGAGCTTCCGACCAGTCGTACCGGACCGCAAACGCCTCAAACCGAGGATCAAGGTAATGCGCGTCAAAGTGGTATGTGACGAACACGTTGTGTGTCCGAGCGGCGTATTCCACTGCTGCGAATGTGAAGAAAGCCTGAGCAAAGGCCCCGAGGAAGACCACGACCGCCACGATGCCAGTTGTGATGCCCATACGCCGTACTCGCTGCATGGCACACCCATTCGCACACTGACAACCGGGGTTCCCTTCCCGCGGTTTGACCAGGCATTCAACAGACCAGCCCGCCCCACCGTCTTTCCTATACTCCCTCCCTCACCCCCACTGCCCAAGCCCCACCGCCCACCGCCCTTTCGCCCCCCCATGCCCTACACCCTCAAACCCCTCCGTGACGGCTACGACACCGATGTCGAACAGGTCGACTACCTCAAGGACCATGTCGACACCGGTGACCGCTGGACCCTGAACTTCGGGCCCCAGCACCCCGCCACGCACACCACGCTGCGGCTGGTGCTCGAGCTCGACGGCGAGCGGGTGGCCCGCTGCACGCCGCACATCGGGTACCTGCACTCAGGCTTCGAGAAACTCGGCGAGGCGCTGGACTACAACCAGTACGTCACCATCGTCTCGCGGATGGACTACCTCTCGCCGATCGCCAACGACATCGTGTGGCACCATGCGGTTGAGAAGCTGTTCGGCATCGACATCACGCCGCGGTGCAAGGTGCTGCGGACGATCATGATGGAGATCGCCCGCATCCAGAACCACCTTCTGTGCACCGGGGCGGCGGCGCTCGACCTCGGCGGCTTCACCGGCTTCCTCTACGCCTTCAACGTCCGCGAGAAGATCTACGACATCGTCGACTACATCTCGGGCCAGCGCTTCCACCCGGATTGGACCCGCGTCGGCGGCCTCATGAAGGACCTGCCCGATACCGAGACCTTCCGCAAGATGGTCCGCACGCTGATCGACAAGGAAGTGCCGCAGGCGCTGAAGGACCTCGAGGCCCTGGTGCTGCGGAACAAGATCTTCATCGACCGCGCGGCGGGCATCGGGATCATCTCGAAGGAAGACGCGGTGGCGTGGAGCCTCAGCGGCCCCGTGGCCCGCGCCTCGGGCGTGCTGCGCGATCTGCGCAAGGACGAGCCAAACCTCTGCTACGCCGACAACTGGGACGGCCAGGGTGCCGAGCGTGTGAAGTTCAACGTCGCCGTACACACGGACTGCGACGTGTACGCACGATTCCACGTGCGGCTTGAAGAGATCCGCCAGTCCTTGAAGATCGTCGACCAGCTCATCGACAAGATCCCCGAAGGCCCCGTCGACACCTTCGCCGACGGCAAGTGGGTCAAGCCCAAGAAGTCCGAGGTCTACGGCTCCATCGAGGGGCTCATCCAGCACTTCGAACTGGTGATGACCAACCGCGGCTGGAAGGCACCCATCGCCGAGGCGTACGGCTGCATGGAAACCGCCAACGGCGAACTGGGGTACTACATCGTGAGTGACGGCGGGCCCCGCAGTTTCCGCGCCCGCACCCGCCCGCCGTGCTTCATCAATTACCAGGTGATGGCGAAGCTGACCGAGGGCCACATGCTGGCCGACGTGGTGGCGGTGATCGGCTCGATCAACGTCGTCGCGGCGGAGTTGGACCGGTAGGCCGAGGGGGGAGTGGTCGAGTTGCCGAGTGCCTCTCGGGACGTGCCACGGCTTGGCGTCCGAGACAAGCCGTGCCGATGGTCGGCGGCACGTCTGGGGACACGGCTTGTCGCGGACGCCAAGCCGTGGCACTGGATGAGCGAACACGGGCGTTCGCCTGATCTCATGAATCTGTGGTTTGTGCTCTGTGCTCTGTGCTCTGCGCTGCCGCCGGCCGGCTCTCCCCCGCCACGATCCGGTGCGCCAGCGTGGGGCTGATCGCTTCGATCACCTCGATCATTCGGTAGTACCACGGCACGCACAGTTGCAGGCGCGGGCGCTCCAGCAGGCCCACCATCTTCCGGGCC
>CAYZFW010000180.1:0-6204 GCA_964477615.1 uncultured Phycisphaeraceae bacterium
GGCAGGTTGAATACAGGGCCGGACTCCTCGATGAGGTAGGCACCGGCGATGCCCATGTAGACATTGAGGCGGGTGAGGCCCAGCGCGTGGTCGTGGTACCACAGGGTCGAGGCCCGCTGCGCGTTGGGGTAGAAGTAGTCGACCGACTGACCCGGCGCGAAGGTGAGTTCGGGCAGGCCGTCGTACTCGGGCTTGGCCTTGATGCCGTGGAGGTGGATGACGGTGACGGGGGTGCGTCCGGTGACGTCGGGTCCGTGGAGGCACTGATCGATGGCGAGGTAGTGGGTGTTTCGGAGTGCACCGATCACGCCGCTGGTGGTGTTGCGGAGGTCGTTCTTCCAGGTGACCTTCACCTCGCGGTCGCGCTTGGCGACGATGGTGGGCCCGGGGTAGACGCCGTTGACACCCCACGCCACGCCGACAGGGAGGGAAGAATGGAACTGGTGGGCGAACTCCTGGATCGCCATCGTGTATTTGTCGATGTTGGGTTCGAGCGGGAGGTCCTCGCTCTGCACCGGCGGGATGGGGAGCGAATCGACGAACGGGGTGAGCACAGGGGAGCAGTAGGTTGCGGCGCAGGTCTGGTTGGCGGTGGTCCAGGTGCCGCCGCTGCCGGTGCAGGAGGCCTCGGTGACGACCGTGCAGGTGCCCGCGGGGGCGCAGCACGCGCCGGTGGGCTGCGGGCAAGGGTTGGGGGTGCAGTCGGTGCCGTTGCCGTTGTAGGTGCCCCCGGCGGAGGAGCAACCCGCGGAGTTGGTCTCGAAGCAGGTGCCGTCGGGCAGGCAGCATGCGCCCGAGGCGGCGGGCGCGGTGTAGGTGACGGTGAGGAGCGGCCGCTGCGCGGAGGTGCCGTTCTGGCGTGAGCCGAATCGCTTGGCGCTGCGCGACCCCTCGGGGCCGCGGATGATCCAGCCGTTGTTGGCGGTGCCGTCAACCCACAACTGCACGTTCGCGACCATGGTGGCCCCGGACCAGGTGTAGTTGCCGTTGGCGTTGACGCTGGTGGTGGCGCTCGCGGCGGCGACAAAGTCACCACCCTGGGTGCCCCAGCTCGTCGTGTTGAACACACGCCGGATCCATGTGGCATCGCCCACCGTCGCGGCGGCACCCTGGCCTTCTTCGTTCGGCGCGTTCGACGTGCCCTCGCCCCAAGCGGAGGTCACGCGGTGCAGGGTCACGTTCATCGCGCCCACTTCGGTCTTCGACATGTTCAGCCGGAGCGACACGGCAGTGATGGTCGAGCCGGCGGGGATGGAGCTGACATCAAACCGCACCAGTCCTCGGCGGATGTTCCCGCTGTTGGTACGACCGACGTGCATGTACCCGCCCACGCCGTTGCTGTTCGACGTTGAGTCGTTGTAAATGGTGGTGTCGGCGACAGCGTTGAGGTTCACGGTCGGGCGCGCCGTCGCGATCTGACCTGTCCCGAGGGTCGCCCACAACGACACGGCAACAACCACGAGGCGCGCCAGCGCGCTGCGAGAGGGGCGGATGGTCTTCATTGCTTTCATTCTCCCGAGTCCACGGTCAGATCGCTCACCACGGCGCACCAAGGCGGCGTGCGGCCTCCGTTCAGATCGTATCGAAACGGACGGGGCCAATACAAGACACCATTTCAGACTGTGCGCCGTCCGGGCACAGGGGGGCCAGAGATTCCTGAATGAACGCCGAGAATCCCGGACTATTTCAGCGGGAGGTACGAAAGCGGCGCATTTGGGCCAAGATCAATCCCGGTCAACCACCAAACAAGCAGGAACCCCGTCCAGCACAGCCCCAGCGCCAGCGAGTACGGCAGCATCAACGAGATGAGGCTCCCGATGCCCGCCTGCGGCTTGTAGCGGCGCAGGACCATGAGCAGGATCAACTGGTACGAGTTCAGCGGGGTGATGACGTTCACCACACTGTCGCCGATGCGGTAGGCGGCGGTGGTGAGTTCAGGGCTGATGCCCACCATCATGAACATGGGGATGAAGATGGGGGCGAGGACGCCGAACTTGCTGAGCATGCCGCTCATGCAGAAATCGCCGAGGACGACGATGCCGATGAACAGCGAGATGAGGATGGGGACCGGGAGGTCGGCGCGGACGAGGAGTTGGCCGCCCGAGTAGGCGAGCATGCGGTCGAGGCCGGTGTACTGGAAGTAGGCGACGAACTGCCCGAGGAAGAAGAGGATGGTGAGGATGGGCACGAGCGACTTGACGCCGTGCTGCAGGGACTCCATGAGGTCCTTCTGCGTGCGGAGGGCACCGATGCAGAAGCCGTAGACGACGCCGGGGAGGAAGAAGGAGAAGAAGATGAGCGGGACGATGACGTGCGCCCAGCGGTCGCCGGGGCGCTCGGTGAGTCGCAGCCCCTTGGCCGGCTGCCCCTGGGCCTGGGCCTGGATGGCCGAGGCAGGGCCTTCGATGATGACCTGGCCCGAAGGGAGCGTCTGCTGACCCTGACCGTGCAGCGGCGCACCGGGGACGAGCACCAGCGCGAAAAACACCGCGAGCACCGCGGCCATGGTGACGAGTGAATAGGCAAGCGCCCGCTTCTCGGCGGGCTTCAGGCCCATGTCGGTGATGGCGGCGGTCTCGTCGGCGGTGCCGCGGGCCACCACGCCTTCACGCCGCAGGCGCGGCTCGATGATCTTGTCGGTCACGAACCAGCCGCACAGCGTGACCACCACCGCCGAAGCCCCCTTGAAATACAGGTTGTGCGTGGCCTCGACGGTGGGGTAGTTGTGATCGATGACGTGCGCCGCCGTGGTGGCGACACCCGCGAGGAAGCCGTCGCCCGCTGTGGGGAACAGCCCGCCCCCGAACCCGCCCGACACGCCGCAGAACGCCGCGGCCAACCCCGCCACGGGCGACCTTCCCACGGCGGCGAAGAGCGCCGCGGCGAGCGGCGGCAGGATGATGTACCCCGCGTCCGACGCCACCGACGCGTTGGCCCCGATGAAGACGATCATCGGGGTGAGAAGACTCCTCGGCGTGGCGAGGGCCATCGCGCGCATCAGCGCGCTGAACAGCCCGAACTTCTCGGCAACGCCGATGCCCAGCATGCCCACGAAGATCAGCCCGAGCGCGGGCGTGTGGGTGAAGTTGCGCAGCATTGATGACAGCATCCAGTAGATGCCGTCGGTGGTGAGGAGACTCTTGGGGGCGAGGCGCTCGCCGTAGGGCTCGAGGATGACGACCGGCTTGCCTCGCTCGTCGAGCTTTGGGGTCATCGCGGGTTTGCCAGCTTCGTCGAGCACCGGCGCGCCGGCGGGATCGACCTTCGCCACCATCTGCAGCGTCGGCTTCACGGGCTGCACCGTCCACCCAATCGCGGAACCGATCACGCTCGCGATGATGACGATCCCCGCGAGCATGGCGAAGAGCAGCGCCGGCTCGGGGAGCTTGTTGCCGATGCGTTCGATGACATCGAGCATCCCGCCCTTCGGCAGGTCTGACGGCGGCGTGGAGGATGTTGGGTCGTCCGGTCGGGGTTGGGACATGTCCGCATCATCCGGATTTTTTGGATGTCCGTCGTGCGGGCCGGAGAGACAGGCGGATGGTGATCCTGCAGTTCGGCAGGAGCCGCGGCGGAACGGTCAGCCCTTCTTTTTCAGGACTTTCTTGAGCACTTTGCGGAGCACTTTCTTCTTGCCAGCCGCGGGCAGGTCCTCGCCGAAGAGATTCGCGCCCGGGTTGGCCTCTTTCGGCGGTGCGGCACGCGACGCCGCAGGTCTCCCCGCGGACGTTCCGCTTTCGGGCACCGGCTTCGGTGCCGCCTCGCCGCGCCGGCGCTTCGGGGCCGTCTCCTCGATGTCTTCAGCAGCCTTCGGTCCCGCCGGGAGGGCCCCGGCTGGCGCGCCCTGCGGCGCGACGATGATGACGCCGTCCTGATCGGCGGGGTCCTCTTGCTTGACGGCCTTGCCGTCCTCGTCGAGCTCGAGGTCCGCGATGGCGGTGCGCTGGCGGGCCTGGGCCAGCAGCGCATCGTACAACTTCTTGGTGTCGGTGCCGTTGATGGCGTTGACGGCCTTGGCGATCTCGCCGATATAGCGCTCGAAGACGTCACGGCGTTCGCCCTCGCGGCGCATCTTCTGGCGCTTGCGCAGGTAGGTCCCGAGTTTCCGCCCGCACTCCATGAGCGCGAGCTTCATCTCCTTGCGGATCTCGTCGTAGTCGGCAATGGCCTCTTTGCTCTCGCTGGTGAAGGGCACCCACACGCTGGCCATGTGGAGCATGACGACGATGGGGCCGACGGGCACGCCGCCGCGGGGCTGCTGGAGGTCGTAGTTCCGCCAGTTGGTCTCGCTCACGGCTTTGAACGACGAGCACGCCGACTGCTGGTACTGCAGGGGAACGCGGTTGGCGAAGCGGATGACGCGGGCCTGCTCGTCGCCCGGCAGCTCGCCGCCGAAGGCGATCGCGGCCTCGATCAGGAACGGTCTTCCGCGGTAGATGTCGGGCTCTCGGCTGCTGGCGGCGTAGAACTCGGCGCGCACGCCCTTGAGCATGCCCGCCAGCAGCTGCCGCACACCGATGGGCGCGAGGCAGTCCGTCGGCGGAGGCGGGAGCTTCGCCTCCTGCAGTGCCTTGAACAGCTTCTCGGCCTTCGCATGGTCGATGTCGGAGCACTTGGTGCGGCTGGTCACGCCGATCTCATCGCACGGCGCGCTCGCGCTCGCCGCCGACACCCGGCAGAACTTGTCCTGCAGGAAGTTGTAGAGCGTGTAGGTGTTCCGCTCGGCCTCCGCCTCTTTCAGCATCTGCAGCAGGATGCCCAGTTCCACACCCTTGGGGTGGGGCTGGATCTCTTTCGTCTCCGTCGGCATCTCGGCGACGGCGCGGGGGAAGACCGTCACGCCGCCGGTTTCTTCGGTCTTGACATCGGAACTCACCGCCGCGGAGTCCGCCGAAGGCGCGGCGGCGGGCGCCGCGGCGTCGCCCTCGTCGGGCGCGCCGTTCTTGCCGCGGTTCGTCTTGCGACTGAACTCGAGCGATTCCTCGGCATCGTCGGCGCTGGCCTTCGCGGGCGGGACGAAGACGATCCGCGCGTGCGGGTTGGCGATGGCGGTGAGTTCAAGGAACTCATCCACGCTGCCGCGCCCGCGCTGGTACTTGCCCTCGAGTTCGACGGTGACGCTGGTGCCCGTGGGGTACGCGTCGGGGCTGAGGAACTCGCCGGAGCGATCCAGCTCTCGCGTGCCCGGCGTGAGCGCGCGGAGCCGCTGCAGCGGGAAGTCCTCGGTCTCGACGTCCACCGTGACCTCGGCGCGGTTGGTCTTGGTGTTCATCGCCAGCTCGATGTGGTGGGCCGGCTTCTTCGCGCTGGGGCGCGTCTGGATCATCATCGGGCGGCCGGTGGTGATCAGGCCGTACATGCCCGCCGCGGAAATGCCGATGCCCTGCTGCCCGCGCGACATCTTGAGCCGGTGGAACTTCGAGCCGTAGAGCAACCTCCCGAAAATGTTCTCGACCTGCTTGCGGACGATGCCCGGCCCGTTGTCCACGATGGTGACGCGGTACCGCGACGACTTGGCCTCGCGCCCGCGATCGGGCTGCAGATCCTCGATCACCACCGTGATCTCCGGCAGGATGCCGGCTTCCTCGCACGCGTCCAGCGAGTTGTCGACCGCTTCCTTCACCGTCGTGAGCAGCGCTTTGCGCGGGTTGTCGAAGCCCAGCAGGTGGCGGTTCTTCGCGAAGAACTCCGAAACGGAGATGTCGCGCTGCTTCGCCGCCATCGTCTCGGCGTTGGCACGCGGCGTGCGCGTCTCGCTCCGCTCGGCGTCCGATTCCTTGCGCTTCTTGGGCTCCAGCAACGCTTGCTCCATCGGCTCATCACCCTCCTTGGTGTGGGGCGCAGTGTACCCGCCGGGGGTGGGCGGCTCCCACTTGCGGCGCTATGCTGCCATTGGGGTCGGGCCGCGAGGCCCGAATGAAACGGGGATTCCTGCGGGAATCCGGGACTGCACAACAACCTGCGAGGCATGATGCGCAAACAAAGACGCCTGATCGTCGTTTCCAACCGACTCCCCCCCGTCAGTTCCGACGGCGAGATCGCCCCCAGACGCCGGGCCAGCGCCGGCGGGCTTGTCGCGGCCCTCGACCCTGTGCTGCGCCGCTCCGGGGGGACGTGGATCGGATGGAACGGCGTCGTCGGGCGCGCCGCCCGCACCGTGACATCCGGCGGCGTGGACTTCAAGGGCATCTCGCTGTCTCAGGG
>CAYZFW010000181.1:0-6202 GCA_964477615.1 uncultured Phycisphaeraceae bacterium
GTCCCGCGTGGCCCATGCCCCACCCCGATTGACGAACGCCCCGATCCCCCCCACTATTGCCCTCTTGACCCACCCCGCGCACAAACTGGCCGGCCGCGACGGCGAGACGCTCGTGGTCACCTGCCCCGCCGAACTGACGCACGACTCGGGCGAGCAGGTGCTGCGCACGGTCAAGCGTCACCTGCCCAACCGCGACAACGCCGTGTGCGTGCTGGACATGTCGCAAGTGGGGCTGATCAGTTCGATCGGGATCACGGCGCTGCTGCAGATCGAGGAACACTGCGCCGACCGCGGGGCGGCGTTGCGTCTGGCGGGCCTGCCGGAGCGGCAGCGGCAGTTCCTGCGGATGCTGAAGCTTGAGGCGAAGTTCGTGTTCGTGAAGGACGTGGACGAGGCGACGGGGGATTGATACGGATCGTGGTTGATTCTCGCGCGGGTCAGATGACGCTGGATGCAGGGGTACACGTCTTCGTGTGCCCCGATCTATTCCATCTGCTCTACGGGGCACGGCGAGGACGCCGTACCCCGGCACCCGATGCCAGAACGAAAACCGCCCGCCGATGAGGGCGGGCGGGTCATTGTGGAAGGGCTTTTGTGCCACTGGTTGCTTGCAACCAGTGGCCTTGAATGACCTGGGGCAGCACTGTTTGCAAGCAAACAGTGGCACCGCAAAGGAGACTCAGAGATCGCGACCCTTGAGGCCGCCCACGGTGAGCATGTAGTGAGTCAGATAGTTTGAATCGTTACCCACCGCGGTGAAGAAGACCCGGAACATCGGGCCAGCGTTCTCGATGTTCCCGTCGCGGAAGGGCAGGCCTTCGCGGAAGGGCACGGTCGCGCGGGCCGAGCCGTCGGCGAGGGCCACCGGGCACACCGCGTCCTGCTCAAACCACGCGTTGCGGTTGGGGTTGTGCCAGGCGTTCCACATATAGAAGAGGACCTTCTGGCTGGGGTAGTCGACAATGGCCTGGGGGTTGCGCTTGACGTACTTGTTGAAGTTCTCGCCGCCCGCGCCGGTGCCAAAGGAAATGTTATAGGCGTCCCCGAGGCCCGAAATGAGCGGGATGCCTTGCGCTTTGTAGGTGTAGATCCGGTAGTCCGTCAGTGCAGCGATGCAGTAGCGATAGGAGCCGTTGACAGCCGGAACGCCGTTGATCCTCGGCGCGCTACCGTCGGCCGAGGGCGGTGGCAACTGGAACCAACCGTTGTTGGAGGCACCCCGCTGGGCATCGTCTGAGATCACCTTCCGAAGCCGCGGCCAGTTGTTGCGCGACGAGGTGTCTGAGGGAGACGTGAAGATGTTGTCAAAGACGTCGGAGCCCTGCTGCTCGAGCATGTACTCGCTGAGGAAGATCCAGTAGGTGTTCCACGCTTGGGCTCGGCCGTCGGTGAGGTACTGGCTGCCGTTCAGCACCGTGGTCGTGTTCGCGACAGATGTCGCGGTGAGAGGCCCCACGCCGCCGAATGTGACCCCGTTCACCGCAAGGTCCCTGTTCCCGAAGGCGTACGGGATCGGCCCCGCGGCGGCGTTGATGCCCTTGAAGTTGTTCTTGGGCACGTGGGGCAGCGAGTCGTTGTTCGCCGCGGCGAAGTTCGAGACGCCCTGGCCGTGCTGCTTCATGTTGGCGGTGCACAGCGATATGCGGGCCTGACGGCGGACTTCGCCCACCGTGGGCAGGAGGATGGAGATGAGCAGCGCAATGATGCTCACCACCACCAGCAGCTCGACAAGCGTGAACCCACGCTTCGGGCCGCGAGAACCTGTGTTGACCATGGTCAACCTCCGATCAATAAGCGCGGCATCAATGAAGTGGTGCGGCCCCCGACACTCGGTGGCTCGCGGACCGGCCCGCGCCGCAACGGGCCGACATTTCAGGGATGTCCGAGCCTACGCAGAGACGCGCGCCCGGTTGCAATCCGAGGCGCTTCTTTGGTGTTGGTTCACGGAAATTTCACGGCGCGAAACCCCTACTTCCCTGCGGGTATATGTAAGCAATGCAAAGTTTGTGCAAATGAAAAAGCCCACGGCGGCGTGGGCTTTGGGTCAGGTGTGAGTCGATACGGTCGCGATTTCTTCTCGTGCCGTTCTCGCGGCTCAGGGTGCCGGGGTACACGTCCTTGTGTGCCCCGATCTGTTCTCGCACTTGTCGCGGGGCACGGCGAGGACGCCGTACCCCGGCACCCGCCTCGGCGATCGCGGGTTCGGTCAGTGCCCGTGCTTCTCCGAATCCGCGTCGGCCTGCGCCTCGTGCTGCGAGGGCTGCGCGGCCTTGGCGGTGTTGATCTCGCTCTTGCCGCTCAGCAGCGCCGTCTGGCGGGGATGCTCGCCCAGGAACTGCACGCGGCCGCTGGTGAGGTCGTACACCGCGCCGACGATCTCGAGCTTGCCCGAGTTCGCCAGGTCGCGGATCTCGTCGCTGCCGGTGAGCAGGTTCTCGATCGTGTTCATCACATTGAGGCGCACGGCGATCGGGGTGATCTGGTCGGGCTTGAGCTCGGGGTACTGGGCCTTGGCCTGGTCCACGCTGGGCTGGATGCGCCCGACGAGCTTGGCCACCGCGCCGTGGAGCTCGGCGCCGGAGGCCGCGGCGTTCACCGCGCCGCAGGCGGTGTGACCCATCACCACCAGCAACGGGGTGTGGAGGTGCCCGGTGCCGTACTCGATGGTGCCGGTCTCGCTCTCGCCGGCGATGTTGCCGGCGACACGGATGACGAACAGGTCGCCCACGCCGCGGTCAAAGACCCGCTCGACGGGGACGCGCGAGTCGGCGCAGGAGAGGATCGTGGCGAAGGGGTGCTGGCCCGAGGCGACCTCTGAGACACGCTCGGTGGTGCTGTTGGGGTTCTCGGCGTTGTTCTTGATGAACCGAGCGTTGCCCTCCTGTAGCCACGCCATCGCCTGCTCGGCCGTGGGCGATTCGGGGGTGGAGATCGTGGGGGTCGAGGGCTTGTCGGCGCTCTTGGCGACGGGCTTCTCGGTGGTCTTGGTGGTGGGCTTGGCGGGGGCTTCGGGGGCGGCTTCGCCGTGGGTGCCCTCGGGCTTCTTCGCTTCGGGCTTGCTGCCCATCTGGACGGGTTTGGCAGCGGGCTTCGCGGCCGGCGCGGGGGCTGTGCTCGGGGCGTGGGCGGGGGCATCGTGCCCGCCGGTGCCGCCGTCACGGGACGACGCGGTTCCAGCAAGCAGCGCAACAGCGGCGGCGGACACAAGCAGACGACGCGACTTGGCGTTCATGGACGTTCCTTTCTTGTGGCCGACGCGCGGCCCCTTTGGTGTTCGGTACATCGGTCCCATCGGCGTGTCCCCACGGCGGCTGAACCGGGCCAGTCCCGAAACCCGCAGGCCCGCGTCGGCTGTGACGATCATCCACCGGAGTGGGTGAGGCTCGGGGCGCCCGGCGCGATGACGCGCGGAGGGCTTGGGCGCGTTATCGTGACGTGCATGCCGCGACGCCCAGCCACCATTTTGATCGCCGCGAGCCTTGCGCTGGGCGGCTGCGCCGGCGGGCGGAGCGTGGGCGTTCGGGTGGAAGCGCTGGATGAGGCCGGGAGTGTGTCGCCTGTGCGTGGGGCGTTTGTGCAGGTGGTGCCGGTGGCGATGGCCCCGGTGCCGCTGCCGGTGAATCTCGAAACGCTGGGCGAGGCGGGCTCCGTCGGAGTCAGTGGCTTCACCGATGAGCGCGGGGTGTTCCGGTTTGAAATGGCGGGGGAACGGGCGCACGAGGTGGCGGTGTCTTCGCCGATGAGTGTGACCGAGGAATCCAGGCGGTACACCTGGCGCGGTCATCTCGACGCCTCGGGCCGGCTTCAGCCGATGGATACCGTCCCAATGATCAAGGTGACCACCACGGAGGCCCCGCGATGAACCACACGAGGCAGGCTCGGATGTCGGCGGCGATGCTGGC
Organism: uncultured Phycisphaeraceae bacterium; assembly: GCA_964477615.1. Classification (GTDB taxonomy): domain Bacteria; phylum Planctomycetota; class Phycisphaerae; order Phycisphaerales; family UBA1924; genus JAFLCM01. Next base: position 3,903 of record CAYZFW010000181.1, read on the forward strand.
GGCGGCGGCTGGGCTTTGGGCATGTGAGGGTGTTGCGCGCGCGCAAGTGGCTGGCGAGAAGGGCGTGGTGGTCCGCGCTGACGACGGGGGCAAGGGCACAAACCGGCGTCCGGCCCGGCGGCTGCTGCGCGAGGGGACGTTTCTGACCGACCGCCAGGGCTGGTTGAGGCCCGTCGGCGCAGAGCGGTGGGCGATGGTGTGGGACGCTGTGCGCGACCCGAAGACGGGCGCGACGACGGTGGACCCCCCGATGGCGGTCCTGCCTTGCCTGAAACTGATGGAGATGCGCCGGATCGTGGAAGCGCGTCCCGAGACGGTGACGTTCCGCGTGAGCGGGCGGGTGCTGGTCTATAAGGGTCGGAACTACCTGCTGCCGACGTTCTTTCTGACGCTGTCGGAATCGGGGTCCGGGGGCGGGGCCGGGGGGCAGAACCTGGGCGAGATGAGCGATGAGGACCGCGGGGAGGCTCGAAAGGCGTTTGATGATCTGATGGGGCGGAGCGGTGCGCCGGGGGAACCCGGGGGGGCCGACGCGAACGACCCTGACGCGGTGCTGCGTAGCGTGGACAGCGCGACGCCGAACGTGTCGATCCCCGTGGCGCCCACGGCCCCGAGGGAAAAGACATCGGGGGACGGCGGGACGGGGGCGTCGATGCCCCGAACTGGCCAATCGGACAACGGCGGCAACGGCGCGGGGATGATGAGCGGGGAGGGGATGTCGGGGCAGCAGAATTGGAAACTGGTCCGCGAAGGCACGATGCTTACCGCCCGGCGCGGGCGGCTGCTCCGCGGCGCGATGGGCGAGTTCATCTTTGCGCCCGACAACGGCACGCGGGTGGATCGATCCACCAAGAAAACCCCCGACAACGCGGGGAAAGCCGGGCGGGCGAAGGACGCGGCGGAGAACGCCACCGCGCCCGACGCTCAGGCCGCGAGCGATGAGGCGAGCCTGAATGTGGGGCCGATGCGGCTGATCCCGTGCCTGAACCTTCAAGAGATGGAGCGGCTGACACAGTCGCACGCGGTGCCGCTGGAGTTCAAGATTTCCGGGCAGGTGTTCGTGTACAACGGGCGGAACTACCTGCTGCCGACGATGTACCTCATCGAGGCGGACCGGGACGGGAACGTGACGGCGGGGCAGTAGGGTCGGGGTTCGGGAGTCGGGGTTCGGGGTTTGGAAGATGCAAACCCGGAGTCCGCTCCTACCGAACCCCGAACCCCGACACCCGAACCCATTCACCACCCACCCACGGGGATGCACATTCGTTATTGCCCCTCCCCGCCGTTTGGGGTATGATTCTTTGTTCGGAATCAGTTTCCCCGGAAACCCCGGTGCCTCGTTGGGTTGGCGGTTTCGCCAAGTCAGCGAGGAGAAGGACATTCAGCGATGCGCGTGGTTTTCCACAATGGACGGTAATCGCTCCCCAGTTTCCATCCGCCCGGCGGTTGCCGAGCGAGGACTGGGTGTGGCGTATCGCCTCACCGCGTCGGCCGGTTGACCGGTCGCTTTGACCCATGACATTCTGATGTCGGGCCGGGCGCCGGGAGACCTCCCGAGGCGCAGGCGCGGCTACCCGACCATGGGCCAATCTCTTCAGAGATCGGCCCGAGTGGTTGTGCCGTCGGCACCGCGGGAAGAGTCTTGGGTCCTGGGTCTTGGGTCCTGTTCTCGATTCGTTTCGACATCCCGTCATCCCGACATCTCGTCACCCTCAGAAGCAGAAAATCGCCATGAACACCCCGGAAATGCTCCGCATCCTTGATTCGATCGCCCGCGAGCGCAACGTCGACCGCGAGCTGCTGATCGCCGACCTCGAGCAGGCGATGGTTTCGGCCGCCCGCAAGTTCTACAACTCGATCGACACCGAGGAGTTCGTCTGCACGGTGGACCGGATGACGGGGCAGATGTCGATGACGCGTCACGGCGAGCCGATGACGATGGACCCGCAGTCGTTCGGGCGCATCGCGGCCCAGACCTTCAAGCAGGTGATGATCCAGAAGTTCCGCGAGGACGAGCGGAACAGCGTGTACGACGCGTTCAGCAAGAAGGTGGGCGAGATCGTGACCGGCGTGGCCCAGCGGTACGAGGGCGGGGCGCTGGTGGTGACGGTCGACCGGGCCGAGGCGTTCATGCCGCGGAGCGAGCAGATTCCGGGCGAGCAGTTCAACGCGGGCGACCGGGTACGGTGCCTGGTGCTGGACGTGCGGGACGCGGGTTCGCAGGTGAAGATCGTGCTGAGCCGCAGCCACCCGGACTTTATCAAGCGGCTGTTCGAGGTGGAGGTGCCCGAGGTCTCGGA
>CAYZFW010000182.1:0-1422 GCA_964477615.1 uncultured Phycisphaeraceae bacterium
CGCCCGGGCCGTGGGTGCCGTCGCCGCGCGGGACTTCCTGCAGGCCGACAACCTCATCCCCTATTTGGATGGACGCGTCGATCCGGCACTCCTGCTGACCCTCCGCGGCGACCGTCTGTATTTCGAGAACCGCGCCGACGAGGCCCTCCCCGTCTATCGCCAGGCCCGCTCGAAGCGCGACGACGTCGTGACCCGGCTGAACGTTGCCGTCACGCTGCTCCGGGCCACCCGCGGCAGCCTCGCAGACAACTTCAAGGAAGCCATCGGCCTGCTCGGCGATACCGCCCTCACCCTGGGCGAGGGCACCCGCGAATGGGCCCGCGTCCGCTCGATCCTCGGCCTCGCGTGGTCGCACACCCCCACCGGGCAACGCGACAAGAACATGAACGAGGCGATCCGCTGCTTTGAATCGGCCGCGACGGCCCTCAAGCGCGACACCGACCCGCAGTGGTGGGCCGAGACGCAGTTGCACCTCGGGCGGGCGTGGCTGGACCTGCCTACCGGCGACCGGGCGACGAACGTCTCGAACGCCGTGCGCCACTTCGAGCACGCCGCTCAGGTCTGGACCCACGCCAAGGACCCGCTGCACTGGGCCACCGTCGCCAACTGCATGGGCACGGCCTCAGAGCGCAACCCCCGCGGCGACCGCCAGCACAACCTGGGTGAGGCCCTGAAGTGTTACACCGCCGCCCTGGAATGCTGCTCGGGCCAGAAGCACAGCACCCTCTGGGCCAGCCTGCAGAACAACTCCGCCAACGTGCTGATGCAGATCACCCAGGGGGATCACAAGGCCAACGTCGAGCGGGCCATCGAGTGCTACTCGCGCGCCCTTGAGGTCTACACCCACCAGAACCGCCGAATGGAATGGGCGGCGACGCAGAACAACCTCGGCAACGCCTTCGCCCACCTGCCCGCCGAGGGGGAGGAGCGCCAGAAGAACCTGCGCCGGGCCATCGCCTCGTACCGCGCGGCCCTTGAAGTGCGCACCAAGTCCGCCGTGCCGCATGAATGGGCGACCACCCAGAACAACCTCGGCGTCGCCCTCAGCCTGCTCGCTCCCGGTGCCAACGAGGCACCGCTGCACGAGGCCATCGCCTGCTTCCAGCACGCCCTGGAAATCCGCACCCGCACCAACTACCCCGTCGAGTGGGCCACCACCCAGATGAACCTGGGCCGAACCCACGGCAGGCTCGTCGGCGGCGACCGCACCGAGAATCTCCAGGAGAGTTCCGCCTACTACGAGAACGCGCTGGAAGTCTTCACCAGCGAGGCCCATCCGCACCAGCACCAGCTCGTGGCGTCACGCCTGAAGGATATCAAGCAGCAGCTGCTCGACATTGGCGGGGGAGCACGATGAACGCCGTCCAAAAACTCCGGCAGATGGTGGGCGAGATCAAGGCGCCCAAAGGCCCGATGCAGCTC
>CAYZFW010000182.1:1432-6169 GCA_964477615.1 uncultured Phycisphaeraceae bacterium
GGGAACTTGTGCGTGGCTTGCTCGGGCGAATGCCCGCCGATCAGGCCGAGGTGAAACGCGTCTGCGATGCCAAGGACCTCGCCGGCTACGAGGCCATCGTGACCACACTCGAAGCCATCGACGCGCAGCAGCGCGGCGGGGGCAAGCCGGTCGCGGCGCCCTCCCCGGCATCCGCCGCTGCCGCGGCGGCCTCGTCCGAGATGGCCCATCAGATGGAAGCGGCCCTCAAGGCCTTCCGCAAGCGGCTGAAGATCACGCGCCTCGCCGACGAATTGAAACTCGCGGGCCGCAGGCTCACCAGTGGCCGGCACTCCGAAGTCGACGCCATCCTCCCCCCGCACGAGTTCCCCGACGAAGTATGGAAGGCCCTGGCCGCGGCGGGCAAACTGGTCCACACCGGGCAGGGCTTCTACGCCCTGAAGGACGACACCGGCGGCTCGGCCGCCGTGCGTGAGATGCTCACCTGATTCGCGGATCCCCAAGCCTTGGCGTCCGCTGGGTGCCACGGTTTGGCGTCTTCGACAAGCCGTGTCCGCGTGCGAGCCAACCCACACTCGCCCCGCCTCACCACAACCCCACCATCTTCGCGCTCGTCGCCACCAGCAGCACGCCGAGCACCAGCCGTACCCACACCAGCGGCAGCGATTTCGTCAACCCCGCCCCGACGTACCCGCCCAGCATCGCCGTCGGGGCCAGCGCCAGCGCGAGCACAACGGCCTTCGAGGGAGAAATCCCGTGTGTCCCGAGCGTGCCGATCTTCGTCGCGGCACCCACCGCCGACGTCACCCCCATGACGGCGGAACTGGCCGCGATGCACTTCTTCAGCGGCAACCGGCAAAGCACCTTGGCCAGCGGCACCGCGACAATGCCGCCTCCAACACCGAGCACACCGGCAAAGAACCCCATCACCGCGCCCACCGTGCCGCCGCGGGCGGGCGTCACCAAAGCTTGGCTCTCGTCCATCTCCGGCTCGCGCCTGAACGCCGCCCAGACCGTCTGCACGGCGACAAACACAAGGAATACCGCGAAGCACTTCTCCAGCAGTTTCCCGTCGATCAGATTGGAGAACAGCACCCCCAGCACAATCGCCACCGCGGTGGCCGGGAGCATCGAGCGGAACAGATCGGTCCGAACCATCCCGCCCCGCTTGTGGCGCAGGGCTGCGGGGATCGCCACGCACACGTTCACCACCATCGCGGCGGCCTGATAGAGGTGCTGGTTGTCGAACTCGCGTCCGTGAAACACGATCGCCAGCGCGGGGATCATGATCCCCGACCCCCCCAGCCCCGCCAGCCCGCCAAGCAGCCCGGCCACAAGGCCGATCAGCAGCAGCGCCACGGTGTCGACGACGTCGAGCGACATGGGGGCCGAGCGTAGCGGAGAAGTGGGGCAGTGGCCAAGCGCGGAAGTGGTCGAGGGGGGAAGTGGTCAAGTGGTCAAGTGGTGAACCCGCCGGGTGCGGGGTGCCACGGCTTGGCGTCTTCGGCAAGCCGTGACTTCGACACCGTTGGCTATAAAGCACGCCATTCCTCAACGGCCAAACCACGGCACTCGACCACTTGACCACTTCCTACAAAGCCCCCAGCCCCACCACCTCAAACCGCTCCACGTCCACCAGCCCCAGGTCGCTCAGCTTCAGCTTCGGGATCACCGGCAGCGGCAGGAAACTCAGCGGCATAAACGGATCGGCGTGCGGGCACCCCAGCGATTTGGTTGCCTCGTGCAGCGCGTGCTGCGACCGGATGATCTCCGCCGCCGGCGCGTCGCTCATCAGCCCCGCGATCGGCAGCGCCAGCACACCAAGCACCTTCCCTTCACGGACTGCGCACTGCCCCCCCCCTGTTCCGGCGAGCGTCCGCGCCGCCAGCAGCATGTCGGCGTCGTTCACGCCCACCACCGCGAGGTTGTGCGCATCGTGCCCCACCGTGCTCGCGATCGCCCCCTCACGCAGGCCGAAGCCCTTGACGAACCCCAGCCCGATCGTGCCCCGCCTGCCGTGACGCTCGATCACCGCGAGTTTCAGCACGTCCCTCCCCCCCGGCAGCGGGTCCGAAACCACCGCGCCCCCGTTCACCCGCGCATCCTCAATGAGTTGCTCGGTGACGATCTGCGTCGGGTCCATCCCAATGACGCGGATGCGCGCTCGACCCGCCGCACCGCCCGAGGGCACCGGCACCCGAAGATGGGCCTCGTCCAGTCCCCTCGGCAGCGTCACGCCGCCGCCCGAGGGCCGTGACACCGCGCGATGCTCACCAAGAAACGCCCCGCCCCGCGCCACCATCACCCCCGCCGACCATGTCTCGCGCACCTCGAACGTGCGCAGATCATCAACAACGATGAAATCCGCCCAGCGCCCCGGTGCAATCGCCCCGAGCTCCGCGCGCCTGTAATGCTCGGCGGTGTTGATGGTCGCGAGCGTCACCGCCGTGACGGGGTCAAGGCCGGCTCGGATTGCCAGCCGCACCACGTGGTCGATGTGCCCCTCGTGCAGCAAGTCCGCCGGGTGGCGATCGTCGGTGCAGAAGCAGAACCGCGACTTGTTCGCCGCGGTTACCAGCGGCAGCAGCGCCGCGAGATTCCGCGCCGCCGACCCCTGGCGGATGAACACGCGCATCCCCAGCCGCAGCTTCTCCAAAGCCTCCTCGGCGGTGGTGCATTCGTGGTCCGACGAAATCCCCGCCGAGACGTACGCGTGCAGCGCCGGGCCGGAAAGCCGCGGAGCGTGCCCGTCGACGATCCGCCGCCCCCGGTCCAGCCCCAGCGCCACTTTCGCCAGCACCTCCGGATCACCATGCACAACGCCCGGGAAATTCATCATCTCCGCCAGCGCGACGATCTCCGCCCCTTCCGGCGGCGCATCGAAGATCGAGCGAAGCTCCTCCACGCCCAGCGTCGCGCCGCTCGTCTCAAGGTGGCAGGAGGGCACGCACGACGACACCGTCCAGAGAAACCGCACCGGCAAACCCCGCCCGTTCTCTATCATCCACCGAATCCCCGCCGTCCCGAGCACGTTGGCGATCTCGTGCGGGTCGGCCACCACGCTCGTCGTCCCGTGCGGCGAAGCCAGCGTCACAAACGTGCTCGGCGGCATCATCGTGCTCTCGACGTGCATGTGCGCATCGATCAGCCCCGGGCACACAAACGCCCCGCCCAGATCAACCACCCGTCCCGCCCCACCCTGCCGCGCCGTCGGCACCGTGAACACATTCGCAAACCGCCCACCCGACACCGAGAACGCACCCTGCACCATCTGCCCCGAGAACACGTCCACGATTCGCGCATTCGTGAACACCGTGTCCGGCGCCTCATCGCCGCGGCACACCGAAAGAAGACTTGGAAGATGGGCGGCGTGGGGCGGCAGCATGGCCGCATTATGGCGGGGACGAGCGGTCCACGAAACCCGCCGCCCGTTCGCGGCATCCGATAAGGTTGGTCAAAGCTCACGCCCCCACCGTGCCACTGATGGCGGCCTTCCGAGGCCGACATCAGTGCCGAGCCTTCAAAGACTGATGAGCCTCGACCCCCAATCCACCCCCATGCCCGACACCCACGAAACTCTCCCCGCCCACGCCATGGTCTGCATGGAGATCTGGGGCGGCAACGTTTCCACCACCAACGCCGTCAGCACACCCGGCATCGACGCCTACGTCTACAGCCAGCCCTACGAGAACAGCGACAGCGGCGGCGACATCCACTATGTCTCGCTCTGTTCCGCCGGGAAAATCGCCCGCTTCGCCGTCGCCGACGTCTCAGGGCACGGCGTCGAAGTCTCCGACCTCGCGCAGCGCCTCCGCGCGATGATGCGCAAGCACATCAACACCCCCGACCAGGCCCGCTTCGCCGCCGACCTCAACGGTGCCTTCGCCGCCGAGTCGCAGGCGGGCCGCTTCGCCACCGCGGTCCTCGCGACGTACTGGACCCCCACCGATCACCTGATCGTCTGCAACGCCGGGCACCCGCGCCCGCTGTGGTACCGCGCCAGCGAGAAGCGCTGGGTGCTGATGGACGAGCGCACCGGCCTCCGCGCCGAGGAGGCCGACGACACCGCCATCCGCAACCTCCCGCTCGGCGCCATCGATCCCACCGACTACACCCAGTCCGCCTACCCCCTCGAACCCGGGGACCTCGTCCTGCTCTACACCGACTCACTCAGCGAGGCCGCCTCGCCCGACAGCAAACTCCTCGGCGAAGACGGCCTCATCCGCCTCTGCGAGTCCCTCGACCCCACCCGCCCGGACCTGTTCATCCCCGCGCTGCTCCAGTCCGTCCAGACCTACCGCGGCGGACGCGCCCCCGACGACGACGTCACCGCGCTGCTGCTGCACCACAACGGGGCCGAGCCGCCCAAGTACTCCCTGTTGGAGCGCGCCGCGATGGTCGGGCGCATGATCGGTCTGGCCCGCTGAATCTCGTGCCGAAACGGCACGCCCGTCCTCCGCCCGGAGCCCCCGTCTCTCGACCAGCAGCCAACCTCGTGCCACCGAAGTCGTTCCGACGACTTCGGTGCTCCCCGGCTGATACAGAATCGAGTTGGCCCGCCCGGCAGGCGCCGCTCCGAGAAATCGCACGCGCACCGCCCACGATCGGGCGCAACTTTGCGTCGATGCGCCACGCCGTGCTTGCGTTCACCCGCCGCCGAGGCACACTCAAAGGGATGGACCGCCACCCCGTTCTCGGACCCCCTCTCCCGTGCCCACAAACCGCGGGGCCAGTTCGCCGCTCAGCCTCGCCTGTTTC
>CAYZFW010000183.1:0-3537 GCA_964477615.1 uncultured Phycisphaeraceae bacterium
GCCTGCGGCGTCTTGCCGCCGGGGCTGGTCCAGAGCTTCTGCTTCCCCATCCGCTCGATCAGGGCTTGGGCCGTGATGCCCTGCTTGGCCTCGTCGGCGGTAAGCGCGCTAAGCACCTGCGCCGCGGCGTCTAGGGCGCTCAGGCGTGAACGCTGATTGCGGATCGGCGTCTTCGTCGAGGGCGCGGTGTCGGCCTTCGCACGCTTCTTCGGTCTGAGAACCGGGTGCTCTGCGGCGGTCTTAGCCCCGGCGCGAACCTCGTGAAGGGGCACGCGGGACGGGCGGCGCTTGCGCATGGCCATCGAGGACGCTGAACCGCTGCCCGCCGAAAGCGAGGTGCCCCCGGTCGATTGCGGTGGGTTGACGGGGGTGACGCCGGAGTTGTGCTTCGACAGGGGCTTGGCGCCGGGCTTGGAAGGCTGCTTTGAATCACGCTGCATGGACGATCTCCGGTGCGGCGGAGGTCGCCTCGCTTCGCCCAACGCGGGCACGGCTCGGCGGCTCCGACGCGCTGGCCATCAGGGTGAATGGTGACGCATAAATCAAGACTCTTCCAGAGCTAATTATCTGAGCCGCCAGGGCGTAAGACTCTGCGAAAATGAGGCAACGATCACAGATCACGCTGCCGCGAGTCATGGTGCCTCAACGATTCAGACGCCTACGCGAGGGCCTTGCGGTCTGGCAAATCACTTGCGCGGATCATGTCGCACACGCCAGTCGACCGCTTTGATGGACATACCAATAGGAAGAACGAGACCATCTTTTCGACGATGGCGAAGCTCTGGCAGCTTTATGACACTTTGCCCAGCCCGTTCGCAAACCTCTCGCGCATCTCGGCTCAGTATCGGCTCCCAACAAAAAAAGCAGGCCGAGGGTCACCCGAGCTGCTTTGGTCGCACCAACCCGAAGGCGGCGCGGTGCCTGCGATTTCTCTTGTTGCGTGAAACCGCGGGCTGAGGTCGATTACACTTGCAAAAGTGTAGTTCTCTACCCATCGCACGTCAAGAGGTCCCATGAGCGTGTGCAGTATTCTTGGTTTGGACGTTGGCTCGAACTCAGTCGGTTCGATGTGGTTCGATCAAACGGCTGCGAGTCTGACGACCGGGACTTCCATCTTTCCGGCTGGAGTGGACGAGTCCGACGATAAACGGGGCGAGCCGAAGAACACCAAGCGTCGCATGACGCGCCGCACGCGGATCACGCTACGGCGACGCGCCGAACGGAAGCGCGACTTGCGGTTGCGCCTGATCACGTCTGGCCTGCTGCCCGCCACTGAGGCAGAGTTCAGGGTACTCCTGGAGCAGACCGACCCGTGGGCGCTGCGTTGTGAGGGGCTGGACAAGCCACTGACGCCGCACCAGTTCGGGCGCGTGCTTCTACACCTCGCCCAGCGCCGCGGCGCGTTGGGCTTAAAGGCAGCCGAAACCTATGACGGCGAAGAGCAGACCGATTACGGCGAGGACGGCAAGGTGAAAGCCGCCATCGGGGAGGTTCGGTTCAAGATGCTCGCGGCCAAGGCACGCACCTTTGGTGAATTCGTCGCCGGCGTGCGTAAAGAGCGCGTCTTCCCATTGAAAGGCGACGATCCTCGGCCCATCGCGGATCGCAAGGGAGCGCGACAATACCGCGATGCCATCCGCAACAAGGGTGGGAACTACGAACATTGCGCCGACCGCGCCATGATCCGCGATGAGTTCCGCCTGTTGTGGGCCGCACAAAATCGCATGGGCGGGCCGACCGCGGCGATCCTCACCGACGACCTCCGAAAGGAACTCGACGATGAATCCGGAGACGACATCTGGCGGCACAAAGGAGACCTGTTCGGCCAGCGTCGGCAGTCATGGGACCTGGGGACGCTGGGACGGTGCGTGCTGGAGCCCACCGAGCGCTGTGTCGCTCACGCGGACATGTACGCATCGCGGTACCGCGTGGTCGAGACGGTGAACAATCTCAGGATTCTCGAATCGGGCAAGCCGGTGCGGGTGCTGACGCGTGAGGAACGCGAAAAGATCAAAGCGTACCTGAGCGGGCCGCTCGGGACCTCGCCGGCACGCAAGGTCAAGGGGAAGACGATCCCCGAGCGACCCAAGCGGAACGTCAGCGTGACCGATCTGCGCGAACTGATGGGTTGGGGCAGGGCCACGAAGACCACCCGCTTCCGGTTCAACATCGAGGCCGATGAGGACCGCGAGATCAACACCGACTGGTTCAGCCGCGAGATCATCCACGGCGTCATCGGCGTCGAAGCCTGGAGCAACATGCCCGAATCGCTCAAGGAAGGGCTCAACCGCGCCATCCTGAAGCACGACCCCGACGACGACCGCGACGTGGTGTCTCTGCGCGACGGCGTGAAGAAGTGGGCGGGCATGACAGACAAGCAGGCGGACGATCTCATCGCCGCGTGGCGGGGCCGCCCCAAGCCCGACGCCAAGCGGCTGACCATGAGCCGCCGCGCCGTGCGAAACCTGCTGACGGTCATGGACCGTGACGAACCGTGGCCCGATCCCAAGTTCACGGATGCGCCGCCGCGGTGGCTCACGCAGGTCGAGGCTCGCCGGCTGCTCGCGGGGGATGCAGACTTCAAGGACATCACCACCGGCAAGCCCATGGACGAGATCACCCGTCGGCGCTACGCCACGGGGGCCAAGGGCGGTACCGCCAAGGACCGCTACTACATGCGCAAGCATGTCCTGATGAAGAACGGCAAGCCGATCATCGGGGACGATGGCCGCCCGCTTGCCGAGCCGCCCCCCGCGCCGCTGATTTCCAACCCCGTGGTCCGCAAGGCGATCCACGAGGTGCGCCGCCACCTTGTGGAATATATGACGACCTTCGGTCGCAAGCCGGACCAGATCTACATCGAACTCGCCCGCGAGGCCCGCATGGGGGCGAAGGATGCGGACCGCGCCCTGTATAGGAACCGTCTGCGCGACCGGATCCGCAAGGAGATCGCCGAGGCGTTCGGCCTCGATTCCTGCACGCCGACGCAGAGGCGTGCGGCGACCGATCGCGTTGTCCTCGGCGTCCAGCAGGGCGGAACCTGTCCCCTCTGCGGCAAGGGCGGCCTGACCAGCCGCATCGCCGCGACCGGCACCAACTGCGAGGTCGCCCACATCATCCCCCGCGCCAGCGGCGGACACAACGGGCTGGGCAACCTCGTGCTGGCGCACACGAAGTGCAACCGCGACATGGCCCGCCGCACGCCGCGCCAGTTCTGGAGCCAGTCACTTCCCGGCGGCTTCGACGATGGTTTCCGCTGGATCGAGGGCATATTCGCGGCGGTGCAGCGCCCCAAGTTCTCGGAAATGAAGAAGGCAACCGGCGAGCCCCTCTGGGCGTGCTACTTCGATTTCCGTGAGGATCATCGCAAGATCGAGCAGTTCGCCAAGGACATCACGGACATCCAGCAGATGACCAATCGCCAGGAGGCCGCGACCAAGTACGCCGCCCGCCAGGTGATGGCCTACCTCTCCGACGCGGTGTTCGACGGCAAGGGCCTGCCCGAACGCTCCGGCGGCAGCGGCGACGACGAGGGCC
>CAYZFW010000183.1:3637-6142 GCA_964477615.1 uncultured Phycisphaeraceae bacterium
CGCCGAGACCGTTCAAGACACGGGAAGAGTTCCGCGAGGCGGTGCGGGCCGCGGTCTTTGGTGACGAGGAGAACCCGAGGCCGATCTGCCATCGGCCGGTGAAGCGGAAACTCGTCGGAGCGCTGCACGAGGAGACGCTGCTGGGGCCCGCATTGGACAGCGAAGGCCAACTCACCAGCAACTTTACCGCGAAAAAGAGCGTGCTCGCGCTGACGCCGAACCATTTGCGAATGCCCGAGGGGTGGGACGAACTCGAAGCTGAGTTACATGATGCCCGGGTGCCATCGGCCCGCAAGGGCCAGGTCATGCGGCAACTCGCCGCGATGGAAGACCCACCGCCCGCCAAGTCCGGCATCGTCCGCGACCGCGCCCTGCGGAATCGACTTCGGGCGTGTCTCCGTTCCGCGGGACTCGATCCCGACAGATTCACGCCCAACGAGATCAAGAAACTCGTTGAGTCGAAGGGGCTCAATCAGGACTCCGGCGTGCCGATCCGTTCGGTCGTGCTCCTCCGGTCGATGACCGATCCGGTGATCATCGACCGTCGACGTCCTGACTACGCGACCGGAGCGATGGAGCGAGACGCCGACCCTGCATCCAAACGCGCCTATCTGGGAGGAAACAACCACCACATCGAGATCCGCGCGTCCCGCAACAAGCAGGGGCGCGAAGTGTTCCGAGGCGAGGTTGTGACCGGGTTCGAGGCCGCCCGGCGCAAACTGGACAAACTCAGGGCATTCCGTGCGGCGGACGTGCCCAAGCCCGCAGTTGTACGCGACCTTTTACCGCACGAACGGGCCAAGTTGCGCCCCATCATCGCGGCCATCGAAAAGGCACACCCGATCGTGAACCGTTCCGATGACGAGGCGCTCGGGGGCCGCTTTGTCATGTCCCTGTGCGAGGGCGAAACCCTCTTCATTCGGCACAAACTCAAGGAAACCAAGGAGCCCGGTTACTTCGTCGTCGCCAAGCTCGACAAGCCCCAGTCCATCGTCCTCGTTCCACACTGGGACGCCCGCGCCGCGGGCGAGCGCAAGGACTCCGACGGAAAGCCCATTCCCGACTCGAAACGCGAAGAGTTCTCGGTCACACCCTCCGATCTCGCCTCGCTCGCTCCGCCCGGCCATGCCCACGCCGTGAAGGTCCGCGTATCGCCTTTGGGGGTCGTGACGGTGCTGGAAAGGGATTGAATCGGCGTGCCGGTTCAGCGATGATGGTTTGATCGAATCCGGGTGGAGCGTGCGCCTGCTTGTTCGGAGGGCCGCATCGTGATCAAACGCACCGTCGAGATCAGCCGCGAACCGCTGGGCGTCCACCTCTCGGTGCGCGACGGCCAACTGCTCGTCCTGCGCAAGACCGAGCCGCCTTGGGCCCTCCCCGCTCGGCCATCCAACCTCGCAGGCTCCATTCCATGTGAAGACCTCGGCGTGCTGATGGTCGATCAGCGCGACACCACCTATTCCCACTCGGCGCTCGCCGCACTCGCCGAGCACGGTGCCGCCGTGGTTGTCTGCGGTCGAGACCACCACCCCGTGGGCATGTATCTGCCACTCGCGACCAACACCGAACTCCTCAGCAGGCTCGATGCGCAACTCAACGCGAGCAAGCCCACGATCAAACGCCTCTGGGCCGAGATCGTCGCGGCGAAGGTCCGAGCTCAGGCCGAAGCGCTCCCCGAAGGCACAGATACCGCGGCATGCCAAACGAAACTCCTTGCTCTCGCACGCGCCGTCCGCTCAGGCGACCCCGACAACACCGAAGCCCAGGCCGCGGCGATCTACTGGCCCGTTGTCTTCTCACGCTCGCGGTTCGTCGTCCACCCCTTCAGACGGCGTGCGGGTGATCGAACCGCAGCGCCGCCCAACAACCTGCTGGACTACGGCTACGCCGCCCTCCGTGCCGCCGTCGCCCGCGCCATTGTCGCGGCGGGACTCCTGCCGGCACTCGGCATCAAACACCGCGGCCGCTCCAACCCCTTCTGCCTCGCCGACGACCTCATGGAGCCGCTCCGCCCCCTCGTGGACCGGCGCGTCCGCGACTGCGTCGAACGCGGCGTCACCGAACTGAATCAGATCGTCAAGGCCGAAATCCTCGCTGTGCTCACCGACGAGGTCGAAGCCGGAGCGACCCGCGGCCCGCTGCTTGTCGTCGTGACCAGGTACGTCGCCTCCGTCATCCGCGTGCTGACGGGGGAGCAGGACCACGCGGACATACCTGCGTGTGCGGCGCCCACCCCTAGTGGATCGTCTCCGGTGGCGGGGGCGGAGGTGGGGATCACACGCCGCGTCTCCGACGAGGTCGCCGACGAGCCGGACGATGCGTGACCACGCCAGGAGAAGACCAGATGCACCTCAGCGGGTACCGATGGATGTGGGTCATCGCGATGTTCGATCTTCCCGTGCACGACAAGGACGCCAAGAAGCGCTACGCGCAGTTCCGCAAGCGGCTCCTGAAGGGAGGGTTTGCGCGCATGCAGTTCAGCGTGTACGTTCGCCACGCATCGAG
>CAYZFW010000184.1:0-6053 GCA_964477615.1 uncultured Phycisphaeraceae bacterium
CATCTGGCGGCGTTGACGCGGGCTCAGCGGGGGCCGGCGCTCCGAGGGGGGCCGGGTTGGACCCGGTCGATGGCGGTGGAACCTCCAGTTGAGCGTTCCCCGCGCCGACACCCACCCGACCCGCTTCTTCCCCCGAAGCCGCCAATGTCCGCATTGGCGGATCGTCGCGCCGCTCCAGTGCAGGCGTGGGCACACCGCCCAACCCTTGCACGCCCACGCTGGCATCAACCGCGGGCGGCGTGGTCCGCCAATAGACAACAATCCAAATGACGACAAGGAGCAGGGCCGCGATGCCAGCGCGTGTCGAGCCGTTCATGGCGCATCTCCAGAATCTCAGCGAGTGGTGGGGGACTGAGGCAACGGTAGACATCGACGCTCATCCGCAGCGCTCCCCGAAGATTCGCCTCGGAATTAGACGTTCGTCCTCGCACCGCCCGCGCGCACCCAGCCGTGGTAGATGCACAAACGCGGGAGTTTCTCCAGCCAACTTTGTCCCGTCCGAACGGCCCCGCCACAAAATCCGTGACCGGCACCGATTCGGAACGCCTGTGTCGTGTGCGTCGGCTTCGTCCGCAAGGCCGGGCCAACCGCAGGACATTTGCACAGAACCCCCCGGCGATGCGAGGCGCCGGGGCACCAAGACGGCGATTGCAAACCCCCGGCCCCCCGGGGCGAACGCCAACCGGGGAGAGAGACGCGGGCGGGGCTGTTCGCACGCCCGCGGAAAGTGCGCAGCGGCTCGGGAAATCCTCGCCCCCGGGCCGCTGTGCTTTTCGACTTCCTTTCTGCGGGGAGCCGATGGAAGGACGGAAGGGAACCGTTCGGGCCGCCCGAGAATGTCCAGCGAGGAGCCTCTCCATCCCGACCGGCGCGAAACAGCGCCCCGGCCCCGCGATGCGGGGGGTGGTCCGCTGGATTCACCGAACCTGAAAAAATCAGATGGGGCCGCAAACCGCGAGGCCCCCGACGACGGAATGCTCCTGTCGCTCGCAGGCCGGGGCGACCGCGAAGCCTTCAGGCAGCTCTATGAAAGGTACGAGAAGCGGGTGTACGGGTTGATCGTGACACTCATCGGACGCGGGGCCGCCGCGGACGACGCCTTCCAGGACGCCATGTGGGAAGTGTGGCGTCGGGCTTCCAACTACGACGCGCGGCTCGGTTCCGCGAGTTCGTGGATTCTGATGCTGGCACGCTCACGGGCCATCGACACGGCCCGTCGGCGGACCAGGATCAACAAACTGAACCGCACGCTCGCGGAGCGAGCGCAGGCCGTTTCGGGGACAGGCGGAGCCGAGGAAGTCGGCACCGCAACAATCGATGGGCGGCACAGCGCCCACGCAGATCGGGGTCTAGGTGAGGAACAACTCGACGTCTCGGACCTGGGAGACCGGGCCTCCAGACTTTTGGCAACGCTCCCCAAGGAGCAGTCCGACGTGGTGCGCATGGCGTTCATGCAGGGGCTGACGCGCGAACAGATCGCCGCGGCCCTCAACATCCCGGTCGGTACGGTGAAGACGAGAATCAGGACCGCCGTGCGCACCCTGTCCGGTGCCATGGCGGGCGCGTCGGAGGCTGAAACAGCCGAGAATCGTGGGCGGAAGTCATGATGTTCGGACCGTGCCACCATCCCGAGACCGAGCCGACCGGCGGAAACGCTGGAGGCTTGGACGTGCGCGAACTCGCGGCGTTGTACGCCGTGGGTGCCGTGACGGAGGCGGAGCGCGAGCAGTTCGAGGCGCTGGTCCGGGGCGGGGACGCCGAAGCGGTCGCCGCGGCGGCCGAGGCCGCGGTGGTCATGGAAGGTCTGACGGCGGGCGTGCCCGAGATCGCACCTCCCGCCGAGGCGGGACGGGTCATCCGCATGCGGCTTGGGATGTGGGAGGCGATGGCCGCTCAGCCCGAGGCCGAGCACCACCATCATCACGATCATGACGCCGAGGACCACGGCCACGAGTACGCCAGGCGTTCCGAGGCGCTGGTGGTGGCGCGGCGCAAGGACATCAAGTGGCGTCCCACCGGGCTGCCCGGCGTGCAGGGGTGTACGTTGTACGCCGACAAGAAGAACAACCGCCGAACTGTTCTCCTCAACATGGCCCCCGGTTCGTACATCCCCGACCACAACCACGAGGGCATCGAGGAAGTGCTCATTCTGGAGGGTGATTTGTCGGTGGGGCCGATCCCGCTGAAGGCCGGGGATTACTTCCGAGCCCAGCCCGACACCAAGCACGGCGTCCCCCGCACAGAGCAAGGTTGTATCGCCCTGGTGTTCTCCACCTACTCGGCGATCTCCACGAAAACGAAGATGGGCTTCGCGCTCGAGGTGCTGAAAGACCTCTTGAAGCGCGGGAAGAAGTCCGCGTGATCCGGATCGAAGCCGTCGCTCACTCTTCGGAGGCGAAGCGATGGATGCCGGGGGTGTGTCGGAGTCACACCCGACCAAAGTCCGATCATCGCGCAACAATCCCCAGTCTTTTCCTCACCTTGACACAATCCGGATTCTGGCTATCCTTCCCCTCCCCCGAAATGCGCCCGCGCGCCTTGAGGGTGCGTGTTCGTTGATGCCTTCTCCCCCCGGCGTGGGCATCGTGCTTCGAATGGACGAGTGCTTGGTGGGCCGGAAGCCCCGCGGAAGCGGGTGACACACCGGCGACAGCCACATCGGACCAGTCGGCGGATACCCCGCGAATCCCGCGGCGGTCCCCGAGTCTCAGCAACCGGAAGCACCCGGTTGCACGTGTGATTCTCTCGCCCCTGCGGGCGTCTCCGCAGCGGCGTCTCTTCTTGGACCCTGATCGAGCGAGCCAAAGCGGCTCAGGATGAAGCATGAGCGTCGGCCGAATCCGAATCCGAATGGAGTCTTACGACCACCTGGCCCTGGATGTTTCCGCCAAGGAGATCGTGGACCACGCCAAGCGCACCAGCGCCAAGGTCGCCGGCCCCGTGCCGCTGCCCACGCGCATCGAGCGTTACACCGTGCTGCGTTCGCCGTTCATCGATAAGAAATCGCGCGAGCAGTTCGAGATCCGCACCCACAAGCGGATCATCGACATCACCGAGCCCAACGCCCGCACCGTCGAAGCGCTGAACCGCCTCGTCGTCCCCGCCGGCGTGTTCATCAAGATCAAGGCCTAATCGAACTTCAAGGCCGGTTCCGCCCACGCTGGACCGGCCTTTTCCACGCAGCGAATCGTTGAATCGAACATCAGGCTCCTCTGCCTATTGCCCTCTGCCCCCTTCGCGTAAAGGCGGGGACCGCATGAGCCCGGCCCCAAAGCCACGCCCGCCGCCCGGAAGTCATGGCGAACGGCGAAGAACGAAAGATCGAGTCCCCATGAGCATCTCCCTCCTCGGCACGAAAATCGGCATGACCCGCGTCTTTGATGACGCCGGTGTCTCCGTGCCCGTGACCGTCATCAAGTGCGGCCCCTGCGTCGTCACGCAGCTGCGGACGATGGAGAAGGACGGCTACACCGCGGTGCAGATCGGCTTCGGCGCGATCAAGCCCCGGAACTCGACCTTTCAGATGATCGCTCACGATGCGAAGGCCGGCACCGGCCCGCTCCGCGAGCACCGCGAATTCCGCGTCGACGCCAAGGACCTGGCCAACTACACCGTCGGCCAGGAACTCACCGTCGCCGCTCTCGAAGGTCTCGCCTTCGTTGACGTCGTCGCCACCAGCAAGGGCAAGGGTTTCCAGGGCACCATGAAGCGTCACAACTTCAAGGGCATGCCCGCCACCCACGGCACCGAGCGTAAGCACCGCTCCCCCGGCTCGATCGGCTCCCGTTCGTCGAACCGCGGTACCGGTTCGCTGAAGCGCGGCATCCGCATGGCCGGCCAGATGGGCAACGAGCGTTCCACGCAGCGTGCCCTGTCGGTGGTCCGCATCGACGCCGAGAAGGGGCTGATCCTCGTCAAGGGTTCTGTCCCCGGCGCGGCGACCGGCCTGGTCGAAGTGCGGACGCCGGTCCGCCTCTACCGCCCGAAGGCCCGCAAGCAGGCCGAGCTTAGCAAGGGCAAGTAAGCCCGTCCCATTCCGGGACCAGACGATTCGTGATTCGTGATTCGTGATTCGTGTTTCGGATTCGAGATTCAGGCGGCTCGTTCGCAGGAACGATCCCGCCCGCCGGAAAGGTCCAAAGGCACATCGCCCGCGGAAACCGCCCGGCACATCAAAGCGGCACTTCGCCGAGTCAGACCCGGCTCCGGATTCCAACCATGGAACACCGGCCCCGGGCGAGGCGCTCCCCCCGGAGATTTTCAGCCCCGCGCGTTGCGGAGCCAACCGGAAGGGAAAAGGCGAACGACGAGTGAGATTCCCCATGGAAGTCCCCGTCTTCAACATGCAGGGCAAGCAAGTCGGCACCCTCAAGGTCGACGAAATGGCCCTGGGCGGCGAGGTCAACCCCGCCCTCATCAAGCAGGCCTACGTGCGCTATCACGCGAACCTTCGCCAGGGCTCGGCCCGGACGAAGAACCGCGCCCGCGTCGAAGGCTCCACGCGCAAGCTCTACAAGCAGAAGCACACCGGCAACGCCCGCGCCGGCACCGTCCGCACGAACATCCGCAAGGGTGGTGGCCGCGCCTTCGCGAAGGTCAAGACCCGCGAGGATTACCGCCTCGACATGCCGATCAAGATGCGTCGCAAGGCGAACCGCAACGCCCTGCTGGCCAAGCTGCTTGATAAGGAAGTCAAGGTTCTCGACACGCTGTCGTTCGATGCCCCCAAGACCAGCGCCTTCCAGGCGCTGCTCGCCGGGCTTGGCGTCGACCGCACCTGCTGCGTCGCGATCAACCCCAAGAACGACGGCGCCCGCAAGGCCGCCCGGAACCTCGAGCACGTCAGCGTGTGCAACAGCTCCCAGCTCACCGTGTGGGACCTGATGAACAGCCGCTACGTGGTCATCACCAAGGCCGACCTCGAAGCCTGGATCGCCGGGCCCTCGAGCCTGACCGGCAAGACCGTGAAGGTCGCGAAGGAGACCAAGTGATGATGCCCGCCCACGAAGTGCTCAAGCGTCCGCTGCTGAGCGAGAAGTCCACGTTCGCCTCGGGCGAACAGAAGCGGTTCTCGTTCCTCGTCGATCCCCGCGCCACCAAGACCGAGATCAAGGCCGCCGTGCAGGCGATGTACAAGGTCCGCGTCGTCGGCGTGAGCACCAGCCTGCGTCAGGCCCGCGACCGCGTCCTGAAGTACGGCCTGGTGGAAGGCAAGATCACCAAGAAGGCCATCGTCCGCGTCCACGCCGACGACACGCTGGAACTGTTCTGAAGAAGAAGGCATCAAGGCAGCAGGCATCGAGGCATCAAGGCCTCAAGACACAAGACTCAGGACTGACAAATGCCCATCCGCATCTACAGACCCACCAGCGCAGGCCGACGCAATGCTTCGGTGAACTCGTTCGCCGAGATCACCAAGTCGCGCCCCGAGAAGTCGCTCACCGTCCCGCTCCAGAAGTCCTCCGGTCGCAACAACACCGGCGTGATCACCGTGCGCGGTCGCGGCGGCGGGCACAAGCGCCTCTACCGCAAGATTGACTTCAAGCGCAATGATCGCAACGGGCTGGTCGGCAAGGTCGTCGGCATCGAGTACGACCCCAACCGCACCGCCTTCATCGCGCTGATTGAGTATTCCGACGGTGTGAAGCGCTACATCATCGCCCCCGCGGGTCTCAAGGACGGCGACACCATTCTCGCCTCCGACAAGGGCATCGACCCCGTCGTTGGCAACTGCATGCCGCTGAAGGACATCCCCACCGGCCTCGACGTCCACTGCGTCGAGATGAGCCCGGGCAAGGGCGCGAAACTGTGCCGCTCCGCCGGCATGTACGCGAAGCTCAGCAACAAGGAAGACAACTTCGCCACGCTGGTGCTGCCCAGCGGCGAAATCCGGCGCGTGCCGATCGACTGCCGCGCGACCATCGGCCAGGTCGGCAACGCCGACCAGAACCAGGTGATGCTCGGCAAGGCCGGCAAGACGCGCCACAAGGGGGCGTCGCCCCAAGACCCGCGGCATCGCGATGCACCACGGCATCCACACGATGGGTGGCGGC
>CAYZFW010000185.1:0-5983 GCA_964477615.1 uncultured Phycisphaeraceae bacterium
GTGGTGGGGCGGACGGGGATGGGCGCGGGGGGACCGGGGATGCCAGCGGGACCGCCCGAGCCGGCGCTCGCGTCGGGGGTGCGGGGGGATTGCCTTTCTTGCTGGACCATGCGGGTGGACCTCCGAATCTCGTGCGCGGCGTCGCCGCCTGCCGCGTGGCGGGAGCGCGATGGGGGATCATCGGCGGAATCTGACGGGGCGGCCTGAAATCAGCGAGGTGTGGGCGCGAGACGCCTATGGGCGGTGGGGCGGTGGCGCGTGTGTGGGGATTCTCGGACGGGCTTGGCTGAATCGGACCTTGGCCGCGGGTTCGCACGGGTATCCCGCGTGGACGCGGGAAACCCGTGGCACGGATTGCCTCGCGCCCCCCGCCTCCCGCGATACTCGCGATCACGCGGGCGTCGCGGCGGGCTCGGCGTAGGCCTCCTGGATGCTCTCGATCACGTCGCGCGAGCGGACGAAGGCGGAGACGACCTCGGGGTCGAAGTGGGTGCCGGCGTCCTTGTTGATGATGGCATAGGCCTTTTCCAGCGGGAAGGCGTCTTTGTACGAGCGCTTGCTGGTGAGGGCATCGAAGACGTCGGCGACGGCGCAGATGCGGCCCTCGACGGGGATGTCGGCGCCTTTGAGACCGCGGGGGTAGCCGGTGCCGTCCCACTTTTCGTGGTGGGTGAGGGCGATGCGCTCGGCGGTTCGGATGACCTCGTTGTCGGAGCCGCGGAGGATTTCGGCTCCGATGAGGGTGTGCTTCTTCATGGCGTCGCGCTCTTCGGGTGTGAGCGGGCCGGCCTTGGTGAGGATCGCGTCGGGGACGCCGAGTTTGCCGACGTCGTGCATCGGTGCGGCGAAGAGCAGTTCCTGGCAGCGCTGCTGCGGGAGGCCCATGGTGTGGGCGACGGCCTCGCAGTACATGCTGACGCGCTGGATGTGGGCACCGGTGTCGTTGTCGCGGAACTCGGCCGCGGTGGCGAGGCGGAAGATGGTCTCGAGGTGGAGTTTCTCAACCTGGGCGCGGAGCTGCCCGTTGCGGACGACGATGGTGGCCATGCTGGCGAGGGCTTCCCCGGTCTGGAGCGCGAGGTCCGGGAAGGGGTTGGGCGCGGTGCCGGGGACGGGGCAGGTGCCGGGGTCGCCGGTGTGGTTGATGGCCTGGATGACGCCGACGGGGGGCTGGCCGCTGACGCCGATGGGGAGGACGAGCATGGAGCGGGTGCGGTAGCCGGTGCGCTCGTCGATGGTGCGGTCGAAGCGGTAGGGGAGGCCCTCGGGGATCTCGTAGACGTCGGTGACGGCAAGGGCTTTGCCTTCGCGTGCGACGAACCCGGCGAGCGAGGTGCCGCTGAGGGGGATGCGGAGGTCTTTGAGCGCCTGGGGGATGAGGGCACGCTTGACCTTGGGCGACTGCACCATGTCGGGGCGCGAGTCGCTCTGCGTGCAGACGAAACGGAGGTGGTCGCCCTCAATGAGGTAGACGGCGCCGGCGTCGGCGCGGACCATGCGGCGGAGTTCGCGGAGCAAATCGTCGAGCACCACCTCGACGGGGCGGTCCTGGTTCAGCGTCGAGCAGACCGCCAGCAGCGGGCCGATCTGGCACGACAGCGAGCCGGTATCGGCGAGCAGGGCTTCGGGGGAAAGGTCGGCTGGGGACATGCGGCGCTCCGTGCCGGTGGCGGCGGGGAAGGGTACGCGCGTTGATGCGGATGTGCGGCGTGTCTCCCGGCGCTTCAGGTGTCTGCCCGCGCTGGGCGGGTGGGCGGCTCCGGTATACTCCCCACCCTCCCCCGGACTCGTTTCCCGGCGGAAAACCCGTCGGTTTTCCAGCCTCTTCCCTTGCGATCGGCGTTCAACCATCATGCCAACCAAAGCCCCTGTGCGGACTGGTTCCAAGTCGTCGGTGTTTGCCCGGCTCGATGCACTGGCACGCAACCTGTGGTGGACGTGGAACCCGCCGGCGCGGCGGCTGTTCGAGTCGCTTGATCCGACCATCTGGCGGGCGACGAACCACAATCCCATCCAGACGATGGCGCGGCTGGGGGATTCGCGGCGTGGGTTCATCGAGGGTGATGCGGATTTCGCCGCGCGGCTGACGGCGGTTGAGAGGGAGTTGGCGAACTACCTCGGTGCCAAGACCTGGTACGAGCGCGAGGCCGACAAGGACGAGAAGAAGATGCTCGTGGCGTACTTCTGCATGGAGTACGCGCTGCACGAGTGCTTGCCGCTGTACGCCGGTGGGCTGGGTGTGCTGGCGGCGGACCATGTGAAGTCGGCGAGCGACATCGGTCTGCCGTATGTGGCGGTGGGGGTGCTGTGGAAGTACGGCTACTACCGCCAGGAGATCACGCCCGAGGGTGACACGCGGGTGATGTACCCGGCGACGAACTTCGATGAGATCCCCGTGCGGGACACCGGCAAGCGGATCGAGATCCCCATCGGATCGGGCAAGGTGAAGGCGCGCATCTGGTCGCTGACGGTCGGGCGCGTGAACGTGTACCTGCTCGATACAGACATCGAGGGCAACAAGCCCGATGACCGGCGCCTGACGCACCACCTCTACAGCGGCGGCGACCCCGACTACCGCGTCCGCCAGGAAATCCTGCTGGGCGTGGGCGGGCTCATTGCGCTGGAGGCGATGAAGCTCAAGCCGACGGTGTACCACCTGAACGAAGGTCACGCGGCGTTCAGCCCGCTCGAGCGGGTGCGCCGGCTCATCAAGGCGGGGCATCACCTTGAGGAGGCGATCGCGCTGGTGCGGGCCCAGAGCGTGTTCACCACTCACACGCCGGTGCCGGAGGGGAACGACCGGTTTGATGGCAAGCTGGTGATGAAGTACTTCAAGGGCTGGCCCGAGCAGCTCGGGCTGGACCGCGAGGAGTTCCTGGGGATGGGGCGCGAGGAGCCCGACGACGTCAAGGAGCCGTTCTGCATGACGGTGCTGGCGCTGAAACTCGCCGACCACTGCAACGGCGTGGCGGCGCTCCACGGCGATACCAGCCGCAAGATGTGGACCAAGACCTACGGCGCGGCGTCGGCGGCCCAGGTGCCCATCGGGCATGTGACCAACGGCATCCACTGCGAGACCTGGCTGGCCGACGAGGCTCGCCCCTTCTACGACAAGCACCTCAAGCCCAAGTGGGTCGGCGCCGGCCCGGCCGACGACTGGTGG
Organism: uncultured Phycisphaeraceae bacterium; assembly: GCA_964477615.1. GTDB lineage: Bacteria > Planctomycetota > Phycisphaerae > Phycisphaerales > UBA1924 > JAFLCM01. Next base: position 3,164 of record CAYZFW010000185.1, read on the forward strand.
ACCAAGGCGGAGAAGATCCCCGCGGCGGAACTGTGGGACCTGCGGCGCACGCTGCGGAAGGCCTTTGTCGCGGAACTCCGCCAGCGGCTGCGCGAGCAGGAGGTCTACCACGGTGGGGGCATCGAGGACCTCATGCCGCTGTACGAGCGATTGGACGAGAACGCACTCACGATCGGGTTCGCCCGGCGCTTCGCGCTCTACAAGCGCGCCCCGCTGATCTTCAAGGACGTCAAGCGGCTCGCGAAGATCATGGGGAACCCGGACCGGCCCGTGCAGCTGATCTTTGCCGGCAAGGCCCACCCGATGGACACGGCGGGGCAGGAGTACGTGAAGACGGTCGCGGAGTTTGCCCGGCACAAGGACTTCAAGGGCCGCGTGTTCATCCTGCAGAACTACGACACCGCCATCGGCAAGATGCTCACGCAGGGCTGCGACGTGTGGCTGAACAACCCCATCCGACCGATGGAGGCCAGCGGCACCAGCGGCATGAAGCCGTGCCTCGTCGGCGGCATCAACTGCTCGATCCTCGACGGCTGGTGGCCCGAGGCGTACGACGGCACCAACGGCTGGGCCCTGGGCGACGGCAGCGAACACAAGGACCGCGCCACGCAGGACCGCCTTGATGCGAAGGCCATCTACGACACGCTGGAGAAGAAGGTCGTCCCGATGTTCTACGCGCGCGGGAAAGACGGCGTGCCGCGGGAGTGGTGCCGGATGATGGCCCGCAGTATGGCCACGGTGTGCGCCCGCTTCAGCACGCACCGCATGGTCGCGGAGTACACCGAGAACTACTACTGGCCCGCGCACTCCTGAACGATCCGTCGTGTGGCATAGAGCACGACGCTGACTCTGCGACGACTACCATTCAAGAGTCAATGCAGAAACGCCAGACAGTTCTCAGAGTCACCGCCTGCGTGGCGCTATTGCTCTGCGCTCTTGTGCTTCTTCGGACCGCGATCGGCTATGCGTGGGCCTCGATCGGGGCACCTGGAGCGCCGAATGCACCGCCGAATGCCGCAAAGTTCGCCGCTTGGGCAAACTGGAGTTGCTTCGGATCGTTCATCTGCCTCGTTGCCGCCGTGACCGTTCCCTTCGTCTGGAAACAGCGTGCAGTCCCGCCGGGTCATTGTCGGTTCTGCGGCTACGACCTCACAGCGAACGCACCGAAAGACCGCTGTTGCCCTGAGTGCGGCCAATGAACAGTGCCGCCCAAGACCGCCGAGCGGCGTGACTTCGGATTGGCTGGGTACTCTGGAAAAAAAGGTGCCCCGCTCGCCCGCTCGTCTTGAAGAGCGGCCCGCGATCACTCGGGCCGATCCTCGGGGCCTTTCCGCTTCCATGCGGCGTGGCCCGACGTGCGTGCGAACGGGGCTTGATCGATTCCGTTCGGATCACCTTTCGCGCCGTGCGGGTGGCTCGCCCTTGCTCCGCCTTGCCCGGTCCGTTGCGCGGATCGAGCAGAGGGGCTGTGGGGGCGGCGTCCGCCGCGGCGCTTGGACTTGATGCCGTGCCGTCTGTTCGTTCACCCCCGCAACACACCGGGTGAACGCCTCGCGGCCCAGCGGCCTTCCGTGGCCCAATCCCTGCGGGCGTCGTTTCCGACACGCCTGGGAGTTCTCTCTCGCACTCGAAACTCAACGCCTCGGCATCATGAATCCAGCGGCGTTCTTCTCTCTCGTCCCCAGCGGCGTCCGTGGCCGCGAGACTGTCTTTCTCTCCTGGGTCTTACTCGAAACACTTCGGACCCCAGTTCGCGCCCGACGCCGTCCGTGGCGAAGGGTGGAGTGGGTTGCTTCCCTCTTGACGCCGGGCTCGAGACCGGCGGTTCGGAGGAGGATGTCGGGGGGAAAACTCAGATCAGCAAAGCAGCAAATCTCAAACTCGGATCGAGTCTCGAAACGTGTTGGCACCACTTGATGCCTCGATGCCTAGGTGCCTCGATGCCTTCCGCATCAGGCATTATTCTTGTTCTTCTCCGCGACCTTCTTCATGAGGGTCGGGAGGTTCTTGAGTCGTTCGGCCCGCTCGGCGTGCCAGGTGGCCCGGTCGCGGACTTCGAGGCGGTCGCCGGCGCCGACGAGGATCACTTCGGGGGTGAGGCTGACGCTTTCGAGCAGGCCATCCGGGAATCGCACCCGCCCGGCACTGTCGATTTCGAGTCGTTCGGAGAAAGCGAAGAACGAGACTTGCAGGTCGGATTCGTCTTCGTCTGGGGTGAAGGTCTTGGGGGTCGCCGAGGCCCGCTCTTCGTAGGCTTTTTCGGTGTAGAGGCGGATGAGGCCGGGCTTGACGGGGGTGGCGTACCAGCAGGTGCCGTGGAGTTTTTCGGACCAGCGGGAACGGATGTCCGAAGGGATGGCGAGGCGGTTTTTCGCGTCGATCGTGTGCTCGTATTGGCCGGTGAAGAGCACGGGGAGGTCCGGGGGGAGCTGGGTCCGGGGGGCGGATTTCGTGGTGGCGGTGGGAGGAAACAGTCGATTCAGCGGCGGAAACGTGCGGATTAAGGGGTCATTGGCGGCGGAAGAGGCGGTGGATGGACCCGCATCGTGTATCGACACAATACAACACTTCCTCCCACTTTGCCCCACTTTCTTGCTTGTCCACACTTTTTCCACGCCCCAGCCCCTGAATCCGGGTGACCCGGCGGGCCGGCGGGCCGATATCTGTGCGGGCTTTGGAGGGAAACCCATCTTCCTTGAGTTGTCCCTGCGCACAGGGACACCTCCGGCGGCTCTTTGGGCGGAACGCGGAACGGGACACCATGGCTTCGCCACACTCCAACCACCAATCCGGGAACGGCACGGGTGTTCCCGCAAGCCG
>CAYZFW010000186.1:0-5956 GCA_964477615.1 uncultured Phycisphaeraceae bacterium
CCGCAGGCCCCCATCACCGCGGACTTCTCCACAGGTCTCCTGTTCCCCGATCCCGACCCAGCCAACGCCGCAAACCGCCAGATCGCTCTCTGCGAGTTCATCGGCGGTCGATGGACACCCATCATGTCGGCACCCGTCCAAACCTACGGCGGCGACAGCCGGGGCGTCACATTCCGCGGCGTGCTGGCGCGGCGCATGGTCCTGCCCGCGTACATGGTGAACGGCGAGGCCCTGCCCGCCGCGAACCCGTGGATCGTCGAATCGAGCGGGAAGGCGCGCGAACTCAAAGGCCCCTGCGCGACATGCCCGAGCACCGAGCCACCGATCCTGACGCTCGAGCTCCGCCCTGCTGAAGGTGCCGCCGCCGCGCCCATGACCCCCGAATCAGGCGATTACGGTGTCATCGCCGTGCGCGCCCAGCCCGGTCGCCCGTTCACACTGTCGTACTGGGACAACGCGTGGGTGCCCATCGGCGATGTCACGCTCACGGCGGGACAGCCGGTGCGCATCGAGGGCGTGCCGAGCAAGCGCGTGCTGTGGCTGAAGAGCGAGAACGACAGCCTGACGCTGCCGGTGGTGCCGTAACTCTCCGCTTCACCCCAGCGGATCGGGCTTGAACAGTTTCGTGTCCAGCGCCCACTGCTTCTCGGTGAAGTTCCCGCCTAGGTCCTGCCCGGCGGGGCGATCGGGACGGGCCGCCGCCAGCGCGATTGTCGTCTTCGCGTCGAGGTTGTCGAGCATCGAAACGAGGATCGCCTCGGGTGTCGAGGGGATCTTCGCCGCGCCGAACTCCGGCACGCCGTGGTGGCTCAGGATGATGTGCTGCAGAACGGTCGCGGCGTGCTTGGGGAAGCGCACGCCCTGCGTCCGGCGCAGTGTTTCCACCTTGTCGTGCAGCATGATGGCACCCTCGACGATGTGGCCCACCAGCTCGCCGCGGTCGGTGTAAGTGAAGACGCCTTCCCAGTTCAGTTCGCGGGTCTTGCCCAGATCGTGCAGGAAGAGGCCCATCATGACGATGTCGCGGCTGATCTTGGGATAGAGCGGGCAGACGACGTCGGCCAGACGCAGCAGCGCGAGTGTGTGCTCGAGCAGGCCGCCCAGGAACGCGTGGTGCAGCATCTTCGCCGCCGGGGCCTGCTTGAAGTTCGTCATCAGCAGCTCGTCGGCGAAGTACGCCTCGGCGAGCGCCTTCATCGCCGGGTGCTTCAGCGTGCCGAGCATTGCCTTCAGTTCCGCGAACATCTCTTCGGGGTCACGGGTGCTGCTGGGGATCAGGTCGCGGAGCATCTCCGGCGCGGGCTCGACCTTCTCGATGTTGTCGATGATGAACTGCACCTCGCCCTTGAACGGCTGCGTGCGTCCCTCGGCCCACACGAACCCCTCGTTCGGCAGGGTCTTGAAGAGCTCCGGCGGCATGTTCCACCGCCGTGCCGGGGTCTGGCCCGACTTGTCGCTCAGCAGACACGCGAGGTACGGGTCGCCGTTCTTCGTGACGGCCAGCTGCGCGTTGGCGATGCAGAACACCCCCTCGAACCGCTCGTTGGGCGCGATGTCACGGATGTAGCGGCGGGGGCGTGCGGGCGAGGCGGCGGCGGGGGCGGGGGTGGACATCATCTCTCCAGGCAATCGGATCAATCGGGCGGGCGTGTTCCCGCCGTAAAGGGGGACATGATACGGCACGCGGTCCGCATGGGAGAAAGCGTCCGATCCGGGGTATCCCTGAGCGCGATCGGGCCCACACCTGAGTGACGCAAAAAGTCAAGCCCCCGCTGCATCCGGCTCTTCGGCGGCGGCGAAGTCCTTTCGCCGCCACGGGATCGTGATCACCACGAGCCCACCCCGCTGACGTGCGACCGATGAACCCCGCCCGTCCGTTGGACGTCTCCGGGTGATCGCCCTTTCCGACTCACGCTCAATCCAAACCGACTGGTCCGCCCCGCGCTGCGCACGCCCGGTGGATGGTCTCTTGCTGTCCTGTCCCACCACCTCGAACCAAGAAGGAGTCTCACATGAACCGATTTGTCTCCGGCGTCGCCGCGGGCGTTGCCTCTGCTTCCCTGCTCGCGTTTGTCACCCCCGCCATCTCGGGCGGCAGCGGGAGCTGCGGCGGCTCGAACCAGCAGGCCATGTCCGGGCGTGATTCGATGATGCTCCCCGCCAGCACGTCGGGCAAGAACATCGTCGAGACCGCCGTGAGCGCGGGCAAGTTCAACACCCTCGCAGCGGCGCTGAAGGCCGCGGGTCTGATCGATGCCCTGAGTGGCCCCGGCCCGTTCACGGTGTTCGCGCCCACCGACGAGGCCTTCGCCAAGCTGCCCGCCGGCACGGTCGAGAACCTGCTGAAGCCCGAGAACAAGGACAAGCTCGCCGCCGTCCTGAAGTACCACGTCGTCTCCGGCCTCGTCACGAGCAAGCAGATCGATTCGGTCCCTGTCGCGGCGACGCTGCAGGGCCAGCTCATCAACCCCTCCGTGCGTGACGGCACCGTCCGCATCAACGACAGCGTCGTCACCAAGGCCGACATCGGCGCCACCAACGGCGTGATCCACGTGATCGACTCGGTCCTCATCCCTGAGTCGAAGACCATCCCGCAGCTCGCCATCGACGACGGTCGATTCACCACACTGGTCGCGGCGCTCAAGGCCGCGGGCCTGGTGGAGACGCTCAGCGGCCCCGGCCCCTTCACGGTCTTTGCCCCCACCGACGAGGCGTTCGCCAAGCTGCCCAAGCCCTTGCTCGAGGCCCTGCTGAAGCCGGAGAACAAGGGACTTCTCACCGAGATTCTCACCTACCACGTCGTGAAGGGCCGCATCTCCAGCGTCGATGCGCTGAAGGCCGGCACCGCCAAGACGCTCGAAGGCACCGAGGTGACGATCTCGGGCACCAGCGGTTCCCTGATGATCAACGGCGCCAAGGTCGCCATCGAGGACGTCGACGCTGCCAACGGCGTCGGGCACGTCATCGATACCGTCCTGGTGCCCGCTTCGGCCGCAGCCAAGATCGCCAAGCTCGGCGCGATGTCGCCCCGCTCGGTGATGGAACTCGCCATCGACCGCGGCGTGCCCATGTTCAACCACGGCGACCACGCGGCCTGCGCCGCGGTGTACGAGGTGGCCCTGAACGCCATGCTCGCGATGCCGCAGGACGCGATGACGGACGGCGCGAAGACCACGGTCCGGGCGGCTCTCACTGAAGGTGGCAACACCCATTCGATGCGCGACCGCGCGTGGGTCTATCGCAAGGCGATGGACCGCCTGCTGGACTCGTCGGAGATGATGGCGTCGCGGTGAACGAGTGCTCGGCGCAGCAACGTTGCTCCACGCCCGAGCCGAACCATCTGAGAGCCTGAAACGCACGCGACGCCCGGACCATCGTCCGGGCGTCGCTGTTTCCGCGAAGAAGAAAAGGACCCGCGCCAAGGGAGGCGATCTGGCGCGGGCCGAGCAGTGGGCGATTGGGGAAGGCAAGAGGCACGAAGCACGCCGAGTGAATCATGCAAAACGCACGAGTGCGGGTCCAGCGCTCGGATGAGTTTCGATGTGAACGTGGTGGGCCTGTGACGCGCGTGCTGGCCTTCCGGTCTCTCTTGGCGTTCCAAGGGTTTCGGGTCCGGGGGGCCCGCCCGCTTCATTACAATCCATGGATGCACGCCGCCAGCACCGCCAATTCCAACTCCGTCCCCGGGCCCGGCAGCACCGAGCACGTCGCGTGCTACCCCGGCTCGTTCGACCCGGCGACGTTCGGGCATCTCGATGTCGTCGTGCGTGGGCGCAAGATGTTTGACCGCGTGGTCGTCGGCGTCGGTCGCAACCCGGAGAAAGAGACGCTGTTCTCACAGGAAGAGCGCACCGACCTGCTCCGCCGCCTGGTGACCGACCTGATCCGGGAGCAGCCCGAAGGCGCAGCAGTGGAGGTGCGTCCGTACGAGGGTCTCACGGTGGACTTCGCCCGCTCGGTCGGGGCCACGGTCCTGCTCCGCGGCATCCGCAACCTCTCCGACCTGCAGTCCGAGATCCAGCAGGCCCTGACCAACCGCCAGGTCGCAGGGCTTGAGACGGCGTTCGTCGTCGCAGGCGAGAGTTTCGCCTACACCAGTTCCACGCTGATCCGCCAGATCGCCGCCATGGGCAAGGACCTCACCGTCCTCAAGTCGATGTGCCCGCCCATGGTGATCGATGCGCTCCAGAAGAAGAAGCGCGAAGCACCGGCGAAGTTCGGGCGGCTGCTTGAGTAGCGATCACTTCGCTTCGCGCAGCGACTTGACCATCGCCTCCCACGCGGGCTTGTTCGGCTCGATGACCGAGCCGGGACCGGTGGCCTTGAACTGCACGTCGCCATCGGCCAGAACCACGATCGCCCCGGCGATCATGTAGTCCTTCTGCGGCTCGTTGGCCCCGCCCATCATCGCCCCCGCCGAGAACGTGCCCTTGCCGGTGTACAGCACGTGGACGGGAAGGTCGCCGATCTTGACGTCCTTCTCCTCGGCGGGCTTGTCGGGCTTGCCGATCTGCGACTTCCAGCGCTCGATGTTGGGGCCGACCCCGCCGCGGATGCCGGTGAACACCTTCACCACCGCGTCCTCCACGCCGGCCTTGCCCGCGGGGATTCGGAACTGCGCCACCGGCGTGAACATCGACTTCGCGGGCGTCTCCACGACCCACGCCTTGGGAATCTCGAACGAGAGTCCCCCAGCGGTGACGGTCTGTGTCGACGTTTCGCCGTCCTTCTTGTCCTTCTCCGCCTTGTCCGCCTCCCCCGCGCCGGGCTTGGCCGGATCGGGCTTGGTGGCCGAGGGCGTTTCAGCGGGCTTCGGCGCTGGCTTGTCCGCGGCGGGGCGGGGCTTCGACCCGGTGATGGGGTTCGTCAGGTCGTCCTGCTTCGGCGCGTCGGGTTTGGCGGGGGGGCTGGCAGGAGGGCTGGCGGGGGGCGTGGACTGTGCCGGCGCAACAACGCACAGCAGCGAAAGAGCAACCCCGGCGGCGAGCACGGTGCGGAATCGGCTTCGAGCGGTCATCATGGCGGCGGGTCTCCTGTTCGATCGTTGGTTCACACATCATCGTACCCGCCATCCATCCCGCCGCGAGCAACCCTGAACCCCCTCCCGATCACATCCCCCGACGACCCGCGCCTGGACGACTACCGCAACGTCCGCGACGGCGACCTGCTCGACCGCCGCGGCGTCTTCATGGCCGAGGGACGCTTCGTCGTCCGCACGCTGCTCACGCAATCGGCCATGCGCTGCCGCAGCGTGCTCGTGACGCCCGCGGCGTGGGAGTCCGTGCGCGACGCCGCCGAGTCCGCTACTCCTCGTGCCGGGTCCGCGCCGGATGTCCTGATGACCACCCAGGAAGTCATGAACACCATCGTCGGCTTCGACATCCACCGCGGCTGCCTCGCGGTGGGGGAGCGGCCCGCGCCTCTGAGTGTCGGTGACGCGGTTACCCCCGCCGCAGCCAGAGGGGCGGGCGTGGTGATTCTTGAGAACCTCACCAACCACGACAATGTGGGCTCGATCTTCCGCAGCGCGCTGGCGCTCGGAGCGGGGGCCGTGCTGCTCAGCCGCGGCTGCTGTGATCCGCTGTACCGCAAGTCAATCCGCGTCTCGATGGGTGCGGCGTTGCGGCTGCCCTTTGCGCGGTTCGACGACTGGGACACTGGGATCGCGGCGGTGAAGGGCGCAGGGTTCACGGTGGCCGCGCTCGCCACCGGAGCAACGAGCGAAGATCTCGACACCTACGCAGCGCGGCGTGGCGCGCACGCAGGGCCTGAAGGCCCAAACACGAGGCCCGTTGCGATTCTCGTGGGCACCGAAGGGAAGGGCCTCAGCGACGCGGCCCTCGCCAGCGCCGAGGTCCAACTCCGGATCGCCATGACCCCCGGCGTCGATTCGCTCAACGCCGGCGTCGCCGCCGCGATCGCGATGCACCGGTTGTTCACGCCCTGACACCCACGG
>CAYZFW010000187.1:0-5936 GCA_964477615.1 uncultured Phycisphaeraceae bacterium
GCCGGGGGTCGGGGGTCGGGGGTCGGGGGTCGGGGACCGGGGGGGGGCTGCGATTGGGCTGATGGAGAATTTCTTGGGAACGCGCGCTTTCTCCGCCGGGCGGGGGCTGGTTTTCGCACGCACTCGGTCGCGGCCCGTCCTGTGGGGCAGGGCCCATCGTTGCGAACCGAAACCAAACGACCACACACCACCTCAATAAGGCAAGCCTCCCATGAAGACCACCATTCGCCGTTCGATCCTCACCGCCTGCACCCTGGCCGCTCTGGCGTGCCCGGCGTTTGCCGAGGACAACTACTGGACCAACGCCAACGGCACGAACCGCTGGGTCGAGAGCGGCAACTGGAGCCTGGGGCGCGTGCCGAACTCGGGGGACAACGCCATTATCGCGTGGGGGCCGAACACCACCTCGGTGATCATCGACGGGTTCGCGCACTGCGCGAACTTCACCAACGCGAACAATCAGACGATCATCTCGAACAACGGCTACCTGCGGGTGTGGGGCACGGGGTACATCGGCGGCGGGCTGTTCATCTATGGGACGGCCCCGGTGCTGGAGACGATGGGCAACACCAGCATCTACAACTCGGCCTTGCTCTACAACGGCGCGCTGCGTCAGGCGCCCGGCGCCACCCTGACCTTCGAGACCGGCTCCTCCGCGATCATCCCCGAAGGCTGGGGCGGCGTGTCGGTTGAGGGCGGGACGGTCGTGAACCGGGGTTTCTGGAGCATCAACAACGGCGGCTTCAGCCTCGGCAAGTACAACGACACCGACCCGCTCACGTTCTTCGAGAACGCTTTCGGTGGCACGCTCCGCTTCTACAGACCCGGGTCGATCTTCGATCCGTCCAACGGGAACCACAACGGCGGCAACTCTGTGCTCATCAACCGCGGACTCGTCGAGGCCCCCACCAGCGGCTACAACGTCATCGAGGGAGACATCCAGTACTGGGCCCTGGACTTCGGCGCCACCGTCGCCCGCGGCGACGCCTACATCGACATCAAAAACCCCATCAACCTCAGCGTCTCGGGGACCCTCGACCGCTGCACCTGGTCGGCGTTCGACAATGGCGCGATCGTCTTCGGCGGCGGCGGGCGCTCCATCACCGAGATCGGCAGCGGCGCGACCGTGTACATGGACGGTCCCAATGCCCACGTCTACGGCGTCGACCAGGTCGTGTCCATCCGTGGCACCCTCGCGGTCTACGGGGGCAAGCAACTGCTGCTCCAACCTCCCGTCGGCGTCACCCAGCACAGCGGGCAGATCCAGGTCGGCAGCGGCTCGTCCATCACGCTCTTGCAGGCGTTCGCGCAGCAAGGCGGCACCATCCGCCGCGAGGTGAACACCGCCGCCGACATGCAGACACCCGCGCTGAACTGCGCCATGGCCGCGAACGTGTACGGCGGGACGTACCTGCACTTCCTCAATCCCGCCCTTGCCGTGCCCAACAGCCTGTACAAGATCGTCTCGGGCGGCTGGGGCGTGGGAGGCGGGTTCAACAGCGTGGCCGCGAGCATCGTCGGCACCTTCGGCGGGTTCTACACCAGCAACGACGCCTACGCCCGCGTCGTCCCGCCGTGCCAAGGCGACTTGAACGGCGACGGCAGCGTCAACACCGCCGACCTCGTGATGTTCCTGGGTCAGTTCGGCACCACCCGCCCCGAACGCTTCGACGGCGCCGACTTCACGGGCGACTTCCAGGTGGATACCAGCGATCTGGTGTTCTTCCTCGGCCGGTTCGGGACCTCGTGCTGAGGACCCCGAAGACCCAAGCGGAATGCAACGACCCCCGCGTGCGGCTCACAAGGCTGCGCGCGGGGGTTCGCGTTTCGCGGACCTTCCCACCAGCCCCGGTGCCGCGAGCGCCACCAGGCGGGCGATGCCGAAGAAGAACAGGGCGCTCCCGATGGCGCGGGAGAATCCCCTCGCGAGACCGACCGAGTTGTTCGCGGCTTCGAAGGTGCCGAAGAACGCAAGAGGGCGCTCGTCAGCAAAGTGCCAGCGTAGGGTATCGAGGATCGCCTCACAGCCCAGTTCCACGCACAGCAGCGCGGCTCCGATGATCACGAGTGTGACCGCCGACTCGCCCATCAGGAACCCCGAGTTCCCGCGCGAGCTGCCGGTGTCCTCGGCGCTCATCGGGCACTCTCCCGCACGCTCTCGGCGACGACCTTGCCGCAGGCGAAGATCACCATCGCCCACCCGGCGAGGTTGAACACGCTGCTCGCCAGCGCGAGAAGCCGTGCGGGTTTGAGCAGCCGCTGGTACCACTCCAGACCCGCGTACATGTCGGGCGATACGAACTCGCTCGCAACCAGCGAGAGCAGCACCGCCGCGATCTGGATCGCAACGCCCACGACAAGGATGCGGGCCGCGGGGGTCGATATCGCGTAGCGCGTGAAGACACACTTCACGCCTGTTTCCGACGGCGTCTCCATCGACTGCTGATGCTCGTTCATGTCGTCCTCCGGTTGAACTGCCCGTTCGTCAGACCTTCCGCACCGTCCGCTGCTCGATCCGCTTCTCCGGCACCGTCCTCACCACCGCGTCGATGTAACTCCCCGGCGTGTGTACCGTGTCGGGGTCGAGGGTGCCCGTCTCGACGATCTCCTCCACCTCGGCGATCACCACCGACGCCGCGGTCGCCATCATGGGGTTGAAGTTGCGGGCGGTCATGCGGTAGACGAGGTTGCCGAAGGCGTCGGCCTTCCAGGCCTTGACCAGCGCGATGTCGGCGTAGAGGCCGGTTTCGAGGACGTACTGACGAGCGCCCGCGGCGGCCGCGGGGTTGCCCGCTCCGGTGCGCCCGCCGAAGCCGCGCCCGGGGATGGTCGCGCCGCCGATGCCCTCGGACGGCCGGAGCAGGTCGCGGGTTTCCTTGCCGTCGGCGATGACGGTGCCCGCGCCGGTGGCGGTGAAAAAGGCAGGGATGCCTGCGCCGCCGGCGCGGATGCGCTCGGCGAGGGTGCCCTGGGGGTTGAACTCGATCTCGAGTTCCTTGCTGAGGAATTGCCGCTCGAACTCGGCGTTCTCACCAACGTAGCTCGAGATCATCTTGGCGATCTGTCGGGTCTTGAGGAGGAGGCCGAGGCCGAAGTCGTCTACGCCGGCGTTATTGGAGATGCAGGTGAGGCCTTTTACGCCGGAATCGCGCAGGGCGACGATGAGGTGCTCGGGGATGCCGCAGAGGCCGAAGCCGCCGACCATGACGACGGCACCGTCCTTGAGGACGCCGCGCTGGCGGGCGAGGTCGAGGGCGTCTTTCGGACTGGCAACGGCTTTGGTTCGCATGGGGACAGCATACCGGGATGACGCCCCGCTCCGGCCGGTGCCTCAGGACAGGTGATCCAACGCCTTCTGCAGCGTGCGGCACTCGACGATCTCGATCTTGAGGTTCTTTGGCGGCTTGGTGCCGGGTGGGGCGAGCAGGCGCTGGTAGCCCAGGCGGGCCGCCTCGCGGAGGCGGGATTCCATCTGGTTCACGGGGCGGACCTCGCCGCCGAGTCCGACCTCGCCCACCGCGGCGGTGGGGGGGCTGCCGAGGGACCTCCTGTGGAAGGCCCCGGCGATCGCGAGGGCCAGCGGCAGGTCGGCGGCGGGCTCGTTCACACGCACGCCGCCCACGCTGGAGGCGAAGACGTCGCGGTCGTACAGACGGAGCCCGGCGTGCTGTTCGAGCACGGCGATGAGCATCGCGACGCGGGAGGTGTCGACGCCGCTGGTCTTGCGCTTGATGGCCCCGGGGAAGCCCATGGCGGTGAGGGCCTGGAGTTCGACCAGCACGCAGCGCGTGCCGGTGACGACGGGGCAGACGACGCTGCCGGGGCGCGGGCCGGCACCCAGCGCGGACGCGGCGACGGACGCGCCGTCGGGGACCTCGCGCAGCCCTTCGCCGGACATCTCGAAGAGGCCTATCTCCAACGTCGTTCCGAAGCGGTTCTTGATGGCGCGGACGACGCGGTGGGCGTGGTAGCGGTCGCCCTCGAAGTACAGCACGGCGTCAACGAGGTGCTCGAGCAGGCGCGGGCCGGCGAGCTGGCCGTCCTTGGTGACGTGCCCGACGAGAACAACCGCGGTGCCGGTGGCCTTCGCGAGGTACACCAGATCGGTGCAGCAGCGGCGGAGCTGCGGGATGGTGCCGGGCGAGGCATCGAGGTCGCTCTTGTAGACCATCTGGATGGAGTCGATGGCCATGACGCTGGGACGGACACGCCGAGCCTGCTCGACGATGCGGGCGAGGTTGGTGTCGGCCAGGACGAAGAGATGCTCGGACTCGCGCACGCCCAGGCGCGCGGCCCGCATGCGCACCTGCTCTGCGGACTCCTCGCTGGTGACGTAGAGCGTGCGGATGGGGTCCTTGTGCGAGAGGTTCTCGCGCAGCGTCCGGGCGGGAGACGACATCAGCCCGAGGGACTGCAGCATGAGCGTGGACTTGCCGATGCCGGGATCGCCGCCCAGCAGGATGGCCGAGCCGGGGACGATGCCCCCGCCCAGAACGCGGTCAAACTCGGAGATGCCGGTGGCGATGCGTCCGGGCGGCGCTTCCGACGCGGCCTCGGAGATGGGCCGGGCCACGGGGGGATCGAGCAGTGCCGCCTCGGTGTCGGAGCCGCCCTCGGAAGCCTGCGCCCAGGCGTGGGCGGCGAGGCCCTTGTGGGCGTCGTTGGATTCCGATTTGGAGACACGGAACTCTTCGAGCGAATCCCATCCGCCGCAGGCGGGGCACTTGCCCATCCAGCGGGACTGAACGGAGCCGCAGGAACGGCAGACATAGGAGGTGCGGGTCTTGGCCATCGTGGGTGCGAGGCGCGGTGACGGTTCCAGTCGGCGGCCTTAGGCCGCGGTTCCGGATCGTAGTGGTTCGCCGTCGGGACGCTCGCACATCAATCCCAGATTGCACGGAACTCGCCCGGCGTCTTGCCGGACTTCACGAATATGCCAAGGAGTGTGTTGGCGGTCTCTAGGGCGTCGTCGGGTTCGTCGTAGTGGATGAGGTCGGGTGAATTCTGGATGCCCGAGGCCGTCAGTCGCTGGTAGCGGGGCTGTGGTGCAGTCGGCGCGTTCGGTTGTGAGGCGGTGAGTGAGGCCGTTAGTCGAACGCTGCCGTCGCCGAAGACGACATTCCCCGCCCACTGACCCGACTTCCCCATCTGGTTTCGGAACGCGAAACTCGATGCAGTTCGAAAGCTCGGCACGGGCGATCCATCCGGTTTGTGGTCCGCCGATGTGATCTCCGGCCCACGATTTGCGAGGATTGGGTCGTTCGCCCCAGCCCGGATGGACCAGCGGTTCAGGCGGTCGCCAGAAGGTTGGAGATGCGCATAACTGATGTTCCCTTGGCCGGTGGTGAAATCAGCGAGCAGTTGGGGTTCGTACGGCGGATCGGCTTCCTGCGGCGACGGGGTGTCGGTCGAACTCTGCTCGATGGGCGGCTCTTGGTACAGGCGGATTGCTGGGTTGGATTCCACTGGGGAGACGCACATCTCGGGCGTGGCGAGGTTTTCAGCCAGGAGCAGCGAGAAGATGTTGGCGGTGGTGTGCTTTGACTCGGGCGTACCGGTCCAGCGGGCGTTGTTCTTGTCGTATTCCGAGGCGAGCGGGAAGGTGCCGGCGTTGTTCTGGGCAAACTGGGTGAATGCCATTTGGAAGCCGCGAATCTGCAAAGCGTCCTTCATCGTTGGTGAGCGCCGGCTGCCGCCCATGGCGGGCAGAAGCATCGCAACGAGCACGACGGCCATCAGGATGGTGATGATCAGTTCGAGGTATGTGAAGGCGTTTCGGCGTGGTGCCATCCGGTCCGGCTCCGGGTGTGTGAATCTCGAGCCCATACGTCGCGGACATCGGCGCCGGTTCCCAGACTGGCGCATTCCCTACCATCCGCCCATGCCCAACGCCTCCCTCCTCGAGTGCTTCCCCTCCCCCACCGACGGCGTGTTTG
>CAYZFW010000188.1:0-5890 GCA_964477615.1 uncultured Phycisphaeraceae bacterium
TCACTCACTCACTCACTCACTCACTCACTCACTCACTCACTCACTCACTCACTCGCTCACTCGCAGGCTCGGCGCATGAAGAGGTCGAGGTAGCGCTCGAGGAAGGCGTCGAGGGCGCTGGCGGTGGTGGGGTTGTCCATGCCCCAGATGTTGACGATGGGCTCGACGAGGTCGATGTCCATCTGGACGGTGAGGACGTTTGTGACGGTGAAGACGCCGGGGAGTTTGTCGGTGAGGAAGGCGGAGAGGGCGTTGACGCCGGGGCCGCCGAGGCTGACGGTGGGGAGGGTGCGGAGGTCGTCGTTGTTGAGGTACCAGACGTCGGAGCAGACGATGACCTCGGGGCGTTCGATGCTCTCGCGCTTGCCGACCTGGTCCCACCAATCGAGCATGCGGGCGCGGAGCAGGTAGGCCAGCGGCCTGTCGGCGGCCTCGGCGCGGAGGTGGGCACCGGTGACGATCAGCACGCGGTTGGGCGCGGTGTGGTCGGGAGGGGTGAGGTCGAGTTCGACGGTGGGCATTGGGAAAGCTCAAATCAGCAAAGCAGCAAAGCTCAAATCAGCAAATCAGGAGCGTACAGCACGGCGGGTTCGAAGCTGCTCCGCCTGCTTCAGCGTTTGCCGGCGTAGATGATGTAATCGGCGCGGCCCTTCTCGGTGTCGGGCAGCGTGGTGGGGGTGTCTTCGCTGATGAAGGAGATGGTGAGGGTGCGGGTGCCGGGGCGCTGGGCTTGGAGGGCTTGGACGAGGCCGCCGGTGTGGTCGATGTGGAAGCAGCCGACGACGAGCATCGCGGGTGCGTGGCCCTGGTTGATGAGGGTTGCGACGCTCTGGGCCATGGTCCAGTCCCACACCTGCTGGGAGCGGAACATGGCCTCGTTCTCGCGCGGGATGACGCCGGCGTCATTGGGCTTGGCGCCCATGACTTTCTCGAAGTCGTCGCGGTATCGGCCTTCGGCGAGGGTGTCGGGGATGCGGAAGAGTTCGCGCTGGCGCGGGGTCAGGGCGCGGAGGCGATCGAACCCTTCGGTGCGTGCGAGGCGGACGTAGCGGCGCGGAGCGTTGGCGGCGACGACTGGGCGGCCGGCGGCCTTTGCCGCGCTCACCATGCTGACGTGGCCCTGTGGGAAACTCGGCGAGCCGGGGGCCTTGGAGGGTCCGGCGGCTTTCTGGAACGCGGCGTCGTCGGTGACGCTGGTGAGGTAGTCGTCGAGGGTGTTCTGCTCGTCGCGCTCCCAGAATTCGAGGGCGAGCGCCGGGCCGGTGGTGTTGGAGGAGGTGGTGGAGGTAAGGATGTCCTGCCAGATGGCGGCGGCGACGGCGAGGCCGGTGGAATGGCCGTGGTTCTCGCCGAGGAGGACGGCGTCGGCGCGGGAGGCGTCGGCAATGAGATCTGCCCATGAGGCGCGGGTGCCGTCGGCGCGGAAGAGGGGGATGTCGCGGGGGCGGTCGAGGTAGGGGCCGACGCCGGCGGGCGCGGAGCGGGGCGAGGCTGTGCGAGACGACGACGCGCAGGCGGGCAGCATCGCCGCCGAGAGGAGCATGAAGATCAGGAGCGCGGAGCGGATCATGCTCTCAGCGTATCAGGTGGCGGAGTTGGGGGTGGGCGCACCAGATGAGCGTCGGACGTAGGCTTTCTTGATGCCAAGCCTTTCGCGTGTATACGAGACGATCCTTTATTGCCCGGACCCGCCGGGGCTGGTGGTGGTGGGGCGGTTCTATAAGGACGTGCTGGGGCTGCGGCCCATCAAAGAGGATGCGTCGCTTCTGGATGCGTTCCGGCTGCCTGGGGGAGGCGTGCTGCTGTTGTTCGATCCGCACGCGGCGATCAAGCCGGGGCGCGAGGTGCCGTCACACGGAGCGATCGGGCCGGGGCACGTGGCGTTCTCGATGGAGGAAGGGGCGTACGCGTCTTGGCTCAGGCGGCTGGATGGGTGCGGGGTTGTGATTGAGCAAGAGGTGACGTGGAAGAGTGGAGCTCGGAGTGTCTATGTTCGCGATCCGGCGGGGAACTCGGTGGAACTGGTTGAGGGTGAGATCTGGGCGGCGTGATCACGTGGGTGGCGCGGTCGGCGCGGTATGACCCATTGAGGTGTTGAAGGCGGCGCTCCCGCCGCGGGGGATCGTGAGGGAAGTCCACGGTTGGCCGTGCGCGTGGACGCGACAGAGTTGGACGATCTGGCCGATGTGGTAGGACTGGTGGGCCAGGGCGCGGGCCAGGGCCAGCGCAACGGTGTGCGGCTCGGAGCGGATGGTCACGGTGCGCTCAAGGTCGGCATCGCGGAGCGGCGCGAGTGCGGCGAAGAGGCATGACCAGCCCGCTTCCCAGCGGCGGAGGACCTCTTCACGCGGGGCGTGGTCTTCGATGAACTCGTTGTCGCGGTTGCGCCAAGGTTTCTCGCCGTCGGTGGTGAGGAAGTCGGTGAAGCGGGAGAGGAGGTTGCCGCTCATGTGCTTGATGATGACGGCGAGGGAGTTGGTGTCGGGGGTGAGGGGGGTGTGGAGGAGGTGGTCGGGGACTTGGGCGATGGCTTTCTCGGCGAGGGTTTTCTGTGTGCGGAAGGTCGAGTCAAGGGCGGCGATGTGGACGCTGGCCTTTGTCTTCATTGGATTCTCGATGGAATTGAGGAGTGGTTTGCAATCTGATATATGAATGGTAAACTCGGTGCCATGGAACTCTCAAGTGCCCGTGAACTGAAGTTGAATCTGACCATGCTCGCCCGTGACGCCGCGGTCTCTCGTGCGGTGGGCCGTGCTGATTCGGTCGTGTTGAGTCGCATGGCGAATGTGCGGTCGATCACCTCTCGTTCGGCTGAATCAGAGCGTGTATCGGGTGGCGATGGCGGGGGGACGGCGGTCGCGTTTGGCGTCGCGCCCAGGCGAGGATCGGGGCGGAAGAAACAGTACGGGCTCGCCGTGCGGGTTTACGGGCGGGGATCGGCGCTGAGTGAGACGATTCTTGCACGCATGCCGCGGCTCTCGGAAGATGAGATCGACATCGCTCGGGGCGTGCGGTATGCCCCTCGCTTGACGCTCACCGCGGGTGGCTCGGTGGGCCATCACAAGATTACGGCGGGGACCCTGGGCGCGTTCGTGGAGGACGACAACGAGCATTACATGCTGAGCAACAACCACGTTCTTGCCAACTGTAACCGGTGTCGAAAGGGCGACGCCATCTGGCAGCCCGGGCCGCTTGATGTCGCGCCAGGGCGCAAGCCGAAGGTGGTCGGTTCGCTGGACCGGTGGATCGACCTTGATCCCATCCGGAGCGACGGCGTTGATGCGGCTCTGGCGACGTTGACTGACGAGGTTGAGTGGTTCGAGCCGTGGCTGTATCAGGGGGTTGGAGAAATGGACCCGCGGCCTGTCACGGACAGGTTTAGCGTGAGCAGCGTCATCAAGAAGGGGAGAACCACCAAGGTGACGCGCGGGGTGCTCAGCGCATTCGAGTTGGACGGGGTCCGGATTGATTACGGCACTCGTCGTGCGCCCTTGCTCGTCACGTTCGATGACCAGATGGAGTTCGTCCATGAAGACGCGGGCAGGGACTTCAGCGCGGGCGGGGACAGCGGCTCCTTGATCCTCGACTCCGGGAGCCTCCGGCCCGTCGCGCTGCTGTATGGCGGAGGGCCTGATGACAACGGGATCGATCGCACGGTGGCGCACCACATCCCCGACGTGCTCTCGGCGTTGGGCGTACAGTTCATCCGATGAAACGTCTCGTGACACCCGCCGACGCCAAGAAAGCCAAGTTGGAGCTGGCGAGTCGGTTTTCGTCGCGTCCCTGGTGGCGTGGCGTTGGGATTGTTCCCTCGGTGACCGGCGGGCTTGCCGTCCGTGTCAATATCGCGCCGGGCTCGGACCACGAGCCCATCGATATCCCGGACTTGTGCCAAGGGGTCCCGGTTGAGCGGCTGGTGATCGAAGGCTACCAGGCGCGACCCGGGCGGTCGTCACCTAAGCGAAGATCGACCTGAACCCCAAAGCCCGGCGGAGATCGGCGAGTTGGCCCGAGTGGTCGCCGTTGTGCCAGACCATGCGGGGGGCGAGTTGCCAGCCCTTGATGGGGGCGGTGCCCCAGGGGATGTCTTTTTCGAGGTCGGCCTCGCTCGCGGCGGCGAAGGCGGCGGCGCAGCGTTCGCACGCCGAGTTGAAGATCTCGATGCAGCGTGCGTGCGTGGGGTACTGCGAGGGGTCGTCCGTGGGGACCGAGCCCATCGAGACGCTCTCGGCGGCGAAGCGGTTCTTGTCGCTGCCGCCCGTGGTGGTGCCGCCGGTGAGGAAGTCGGATTCGGGGACGGCGCCGCCGTCGATTCGCTTGGCGGCGCTCTGCATCGTGTATGCGAGGTGCCCGAGTGTCCACGCGAAGTGGTTCGGGATGTTCACGGCCTGCTTCGTACGGTTCGAATCATCGAACCCGGCGAAGTAGCGGGCGGTGAGGAAGCGGGATTCGAGGATGATCTGGGAGAAGAGGGCTTGGCGGGTCATTGGGAAATCCTCAAAGCGGCAAAGCTCAGAGCAGCAAATTTGGATTGGGGGTTGGGCGGTTGCGGAATGGTTCTGATGGGGCTTGTGGGCGGGAGCGCGCGGGGATGATGGAAAACCGACGAACTCGGGTGCCGCCGCCGGCGTCTTTCGCTGTAGGATAGTTCAATCCGAAGGAGGCACCATGGAACGTTCGAATGGGGTGATCGGTCGTTGTGTGCTGCGTGGGCTGGTGGGGCTGGTCATTGGCTGGGCGATGCTCGGCGGTGGCGCCGGGCGGGCGACGGCGCAGGAACGTGAGCCGTTCCGTGAGCCGGAGTGGGTTTCGATGCCGGGGAGCGACGAAGGGGTTCGTGAAGCGCGGAAGGTGCTGGAGCGGGCGCGGGGGGTGTATGCGGGACTTCGCAATTACGAACACAGTGGGTGGACGAAGAGGACCAGTCGCGTGGTTGGCTCGCGCGCCAGACAAGAATGGGATGATGAGGACCTGATCGCTGCGGCGTTTGATCGGGCGACGGGGCGGTATTCGCATGATTCGGGGGAGTGCCGGGTCTGGTTCGACGGCGAGCGTGTCATCGTGCGGCTTGGGTACCCAAGCACGTATCGCACAGCTGCCTCTGACGCGTCCGGCGCTCCCGAGAAGGCGGTCGAGTTGTTGGATCAGCGTGCGAGTCTTCCGATGTCGTTGAAGTTCATTCGCGGGGCGGCGATGCCGCTCGACGAGTTGCTGGAGTCGATTTCGATCACGGAGTTGGTCGGGGTGATCCCCGAGCCGCGCGACGGGAAGAACGGCAAGTGGGTGGTGATGGCGAGCCACCAGGAAGTCGCCGACCGCGGCGTGCGGATGCCGCGGAGACTCTGGTTTGACGACGAGACGGGCCTGCTCCGCGCCGCGGAGGTGGATCAGACGGCGTGGTATCGGGCGAATCGTTCCGAGCAACGAGGCGAAGAGTGGGCGACCACCGTTCATATCTCAAGCACCGTGTTCTCGAACGTGGTTGTCGATGCGCCCCGCGATCCGGCAATGCTCGCGTTCCGTCCCGACCACTTTGACAAGGAAGTAACAGCATTCGCAAAGGCGCCGGTCGCAGGTCAGCAAGACTGGCCGCCGTACAGCCCTGAGACCCCGGCGATGGTTGATTGCATCAACCGACCGCTGCAGGCTTTCAAGGCGGAGTTGTTGGCGGGAGGGGAGTTTTCGAGCGTATCGCTGAAGGGAAAGCCCGCCTTGCTCGGGTTCGGGACGGCAGGCGAGCAGTCGGCGGACCTGCCGTACCAGTTCCAGCGCATTTTCGACGAGCACGGCGATGGGCTCAGGGTTGTTCTGCTCATGGCCGATGTCGAGCAGGTCACGAAGGGGGAGATTGCTGAGACGCTTCCCGCGAGTTTCAAGGGCGAGGTCGCCT
>CAYZFW010000189.1:0-5862 GCA_964477615.1 uncultured Phycisphaeraceae bacterium
TCTACGAGATGTACATGGGCCCCCTCGACGCCAGCAAGCCCGGGAACCCGCGCGACATCGTCGGCATGTACCGCTTCCTCCAAAAGCTCTGGCGCGTGGCGGTGGACGAAGACTCCGGCGCCCTCTGCGCCGCCGCGGGCCCCGCCGACACCAACCTCGAGAAGCAGCTCCACCGCACGGTGGCCAAGGTCGCCTCGGCGATTGAGGCCCTCTCGTTCAACACCGGCATCGCCGCGATGATCGAGTTCGTGAACCAGTGCAAGGCGAGCTCGCTCACGCGCGACCAGTTGCAGCGCCTCGCCGTCACGCTGTCGCCCTTCGCGCCGCACCTCGCAGAAGAAGTCTGGACCCGCGCCGGCGGCACAGGCTTCGCCTGCCAGCAGGCCTGGCCCCACGTCGATCCCAAGATGCTCGTCGACGACGAGGTCGAGATGCCCGTGCAGGTCAACGGCAAGTTGCGCGGCCGTGTCGTCGTCCCCGCCAAGGCCGACGCCAAAGCCATCGAGTCCATCGCCCTCGCCGACGAAAAAGTCGCCGCCGCCATCGAGGGCAAGCCCATCAAGAAAGTCATCGTCGTCCCCGGCAAGATGGTGAACTTCATCGTCTAGGTACGTCGGCTCTCCGAGCCGACATCTCGTCACCAGCACCCGATCGCGACACCCGACCGTCCACCCAGCGGGTGCCGTGGTACGCCGTCCGCGGCGTGCCACGATCCGAAAATCACCCACGAACTCGTGGCACGGCGATGACGCCGTAGCACGGCACCCGATCTCTTCGCCACTTCTCCACTCCCCCACTCCCCCACTTTCCCTGTAATGGCTGGAACCCCCGATTCCCCTCCCCTACGCTCCGCTCTCATGACCGACTCCAAGCGGACCACCTTCCAATCCCCCAAGGGCACCCGCGATTTCTACCCGCAGGACCTCCTCCGCCGCCGCTACATCATCGACACCTGGCGCCGCGTCTCGCTCCGCCACGGCTTCGAGGAGATCGACGGCCCCACCTTCGAAGACTCGGCACTCTACACCGTCAAATCCGGCGAAGGCATCCTCAACGAACTCTTCGGCGCCTACAGCGGCAAAGACCCAAACGACACCAAGCAGGTCCAATCCGGCGGCCCCCCACCCTTCGCGCTGCGCCCCGAGTTCACTCCAACCCTCGCCCGCATGTACGCCGCCCGCGCCAAGCAGTTGCCGCAGCCGACGAAGTGGTTTTGTGTGTCGAACTTCTTCCGCGCCGAGAGGCCGCAGAGGGGGAGATTGCGGGAGTTTTGGCAGTGGAATGCGGATGTAATCAATCGGGTTGAAACCGAGGCTGACGCTGAGATTCTGGCCCTGCTTTGTGATTCCTCTGAAACCCTAGGGCTCAAGGAATCCGACGCGTCTATTCACCTCAACGATCGAAATGCGGTTGCAGACAGATTACGATTGCTCGGGGTCGATGACCAGAAACACTCGGCAGCGTTTCATGTGTTGGACCAGATTGGCAAAATCCCCGAAGATGTCCTGCTCGCTAAGGCAGCTCTGCTCGATATTCCAGCGCCAGCGCAGCACTATCTGGCCGCAGGCAAGATTCGAGTCCAGCTTCAGCAAGGCGATTTCGCTGGACTGTTGAGCGCGTTGGATGCGTTCAAGTACAGCGATGCGATGTTGGCTGCAATCCAAGCACTGTTTAAGAGCATCACGGAACACGGAATGGGTGAGCGTCGCATGATTTTCGACGAGAATCTCGCCCGCGGCCTCGCCTACTACACCGGCACCGTCTTCGAACTCATCGCCGAAGGCGAACGCGCCGTCGCCGGCGGCGGACGCTACGACAAACTCATCGAACTCTTTGGCGGCCCGCCCACCCCCGCCGTGGGCTTCGGCATGGGCGATGTCGTCCTCACCAATCTCCTCGACGACCGCAAGCTCATGCCCGAAGGCCGCGACCTCCTCGAAGCCACCTCGCGCCCGCTCCCCGTCCGCCCCGATGTCTTCGTCATCGCCAACGAGAGCGAAGACTCACAAGCCAGACTCGTCCCCACCGTCGCCGCCCTCCGCCGCGGCGTCGAGACCGACAAGTACAAACAAGGCGAGTGCAAGCCCTGGAGCACCGACCGCTACGCGCCAACCCTTGGCGGCACCCCCCCACTGCACGCCCGCCGCTCGTACAAAGCCACCAAGAACATCGGCAAACTCCTCAGCGAAGCCACGGCGTGCCACGCCCGCTACGCCCTCATCATCGAGAACGCCGACACGGCCACGCTGAAGAACCTCGATACAGGCGAGCAGACCAAAGACGTCCCCCTCACCGAAGCGCCCAGGCGCATCGCCTCGTCGGCCGTCGGCCAAGCATGAGCGCGCTCCAACCCGCGCGACGCCACTCGCGCCGACAAAGCCGCCGCACAACCGATCCAAACCGCCGCGCCACCGGCGCGCCCCTACGGGCACGCCGTCCCGAACGCTCCCAGGAAAATCGTCAGATCAATCGTGTTCACCGCGCCGTCGCCGTTGAGGTCCCCGTTGGTCCACGGCGTCACCGTCTGACCGAAGTTGCCCAGCAGCACCGTGAGGTCGTTCGTATCGATGCTCCCCCCGTTGCCGCTGATATCCGGCAACACCGTCAGCGTCGTCATGAACGTCGGGTTCGTCGCGCACCCCGCTGTCATCGCGCACCAGTATTGACCGGCGTCCTGCGGGCGCACGTTGTTGATGAACATCGACGGGAAGTTCACGCCCGAAATCGTCGAGCCAACACCCGTCGGCCCGTCGTTCAGCGGCACGTCAAGAAATCCCACGATAGTCTCGACCCGACGGTGCCACTGGTACGACACCGCCCCCGGCGAACTCGGCGGCAACGCGAACACCGACACCTGCGCGTTCTGACCCGAGCACTTTGACACCGCCGTCTGCTGGTTCACGATCCGCGCCCCGCAGATCGACCGGATCCCCGTGATCGCCCACGCCGCCGCCTGCCCGTTGTAGAAGCCAGTCCCCGCGAGTGTCCGCCCGTCGTCGCTCACGGCGAAGCACGTGTTCAGGAACCACCCATTCAGGTTCAGCCCCTGCGTCGGCAGGTACGAATTCAAATCCATCCACTGCCCCGACTGCGTCCAGAACGCGGCGTACGAGTTGTCCTGATTGAGGTACACGCTCCCCACAATCGCCTCGCCGCCGCCCGTCATGTCCGATGGGCGCGCGGTCGTGCCCGCTGGCGACGCGATGCCCTGATAGCCCAGCCCGTCGATCCACCGCCACGTGTGCACCTGGACACCCCAACCCATCGCCACCGAACCGTCGACGCTCGCACGCACCGGGTACGCATCAAAGCCCTCCCCCGGCGGATTCCCCAACGCCTGCACCGTGTTCCCCGGCCCCCATCGCGTCGGTACCGAAATGATCCCCGGGAAAATCGCCGACGTCCCAAAGATGTACTGCCCGTCGCCGCTGATGCACGTGGCGCGACTCGAAGTCGTTGTCCCCGGCGCGGCGGGCAGCGTCGTAAACCCACCCGCCGCCCACCGCACCGCGACGAACGGCGGGTTCGTGCCCGCTTCGTTCTGCGCGTAGCCCACGATGACCGACGCGTTGTTGCTGGTGTCGGTCGCGAAAGAGTAGGTGTAGCCGGGGATGATCCCGGGATTGAGCGGCGCGCCGAAGTTGTCCGCCCAGTACGCCGCCTGCACGCCCGCGAATCCAGGGAAGCCCGCGTAGCCCACCGGGACGGACCCATCGAAGTTAGCCGACAGCGGGGTCGTCCCGCCGTACTCGGGCAACGCCTGGAAACCGCCCGACACCGTCCACTTCCATCCGTTGGGGCAGAGATCACCAAACACGCGCGAGCCGTCGCCCGCCATCGCCCGCGGCCGCGCAATGCACCCCGGCGGATTGTGCAGCGCGATCAGATGGATCGTCTGTGCCGAGCAAAGGACGGGCAGCGCCCCCATGCTCGCCACCACGAGGATGGACCGAACGCCCAGCGCGTTTCGAGACTTCATGGTCTTTCTCCCAAGAGCGGTGATCGATCCTCCCGGAGCGAACCACTGCAAGCAGCCTACGAAACCCCGGGGTGCCCTCCAAACGATTCCCACCCGATTCGGGAACATTCCCGCGAAATCGAACCGCCGCGCGGACGCCTGCAAGATTGCACTCTGTTTTCAATGTTTCCTGAAACGACTGCGATCAACCCTACGAATCCCATCCTGCATCCCCCACCTCCGTCCTGCCATCTACCATCCACCGATGCCCACCATCGCCGACCCCATGTCCACCTCCACCCGAACATCCCCCGCCGCCCCCGGAACAATGCCCGACGTCCAGGGCTCGACCGATTCCCGCCGGGTCGCCATCGACAAAGTCGGCGTCAAGGGCGTCACCTACCCCATCACCCTCCGCACCAAGGACGGCGGCACCCAGACCACCGTCGCCAAAATCAACATGTACGTCTCCCTTCCCCACCACAAGAAGGGCACGCACATGAGCCGGTTCCTCGAAGTCCTGAACCAGCACGCCAAACCGCTCACCCCGGCGTGCATCGGGGTCGTCGCCCGCGAGATCAAGTCCCGCCTCGAGGCCGAGGAAGCCCACCTCGAGATCACCTTCACCTACTTCATCGAGAAGAAGGCCCCCGTCACCGGGTCGCCCGGCCTGATGGATTACCAGGTCACCTTCACCGCCACCGCCAACGGCACCACCGACTTCATCATGGGCGTCAAGGCCCCCGCCGCCAGCCTCTGCCCCTGCAGCAAGGAAATCTCCGCCTACGGCGCCCACAACCAGCGCTGCGAGATCGAGGCCCGCGTCCGCTTCGACGGCGAGATGTGGATCGAGGACCTCGTCACCCTCCTCGAAGGCGCGGCGAGCAGCCCCGTCTACGCGGTGCTGAAGCGCCCCGACGAGAAGTTCGTCACCGAAGCCGCCTACGACAACCCCAAGTTCGTCGAGGACATCGTCCGCGACCTCGCGGTGTCGCTGGAAAAGCAGCCGAACCTCCGCTGGTACTCCATCGCCAGCGAGAACTTCGAGAGCATCCACAGCCACAACGCCTACGCCCAGATCACCCGCGAGATCGCCCGATAGGCCCGGTGGGGCAGGCTTCCAGCCTGCCTTCTGCAGATTCAGGCAAGGCAGGCTGGAAGCCTGCCCCACCGGCCCCCTCCCCAATCATGCGTAGCATCCGTTCGGGTCGATAAATCCACCCGAAAACGCGCTGCCACCCATGGGGATCTCCACCGCCATCCCGAGCATGTTCATTCGCCGGCTCATGCTGCTTGGCGTGCTGTTCATCGGCGCCGTGGTGGTGCTGGCGGGACAGTCGTACCGGCTCACCGTCGCCAGCGGCGACAAGCACCTCGAAGTCGCCGAGAGCCGCCTCCTTCTGGAAAAGTGGACCCCCACCGTCCGCGGCCGCGTCCTTGACCGCAAGGGCCGCGTCCTCGCCCTCGACAAGCCCGGCTTCGACGTGATGGTCTCCTACCCCGTCATCTCGGGCGAGTGGGCCTACGACCAGGCGATGCGACAGGCCCGCAAGGAGAACCGCGCCGGGTGGTTCAAACTCACGCCGGAGCAGCGCGACGAACTCGCACGCCGCCTGCTCCCGCCCTACGAGCAGAAGCAGGCCGAGGTGTGGACACGCCTCGCGCGTGTGCTCGGCATCACGCGCGAGGAGATGGAGACCACCCGGAACACCATCCGCGCCAAGGTCCAGCGCACCGTCTCCACCACCAAGCTCCGCTGGCTCGAAGAACGCATCGAGAAGTTCGGCCCCACCAACGACCGCGGCGAAGCCATGACCATCCGCGACGTCGACCGCCCCGTCTCGGTCGAACGAGACTCCTTCACCGTCGCGCAGGGTGCCAGCGAAGAAAAACTCTTCGAGCTC
>CAYZFW010000190.1:0-5859 GCA_964477615.1 uncultured Phycisphaeraceae bacterium
CGCGGGGCTTGCCCGTCTCCTCGTCCACCGCAAGGCGCCACAGCCTCTGCAGGAAGCGGAAGAGCCCCGCGATGTCGCGCGGGTTCCAGGGCTTGCTCGCCTCGAGCGGGCCCATGTACATCTCGTAGAGGCGGAAGGTGTCGGCGCCGAACTCGGCGATCACGTCATCGGGGTTGATGACGTTCTTCAGGCTCTTGGACATCTTCGCGACGATCTGCGAGAGCGGCGTGCCGGTGGCGCGCTCGACGAACTTGCCCTCGGCGACCTCGTCGACCATGTCGTTGGGCACCAGCGACTTGTCGGGCCGCTGGTAGGCGAACGAGGTGATCATGCCCTGGTGGAAGAGGCGGCCGAAGGGTTCGGGGGTGCTGACTTCGCCGAGGTCGAAGAGGACCTTGTGCCAGAAGCGCGAGTAGAGCAGGTGGCCGACGGCGTGCTCGGAGCCGCCCATGTAGAGGTCGATGCCACCAGCGTGATGGATGGCCTCGTTCCACGCTTCACTGCGTGCCTCCGTGCCTCCGTCCCTTCGTCCCTTCCTCGAGACCATCCAGTACCGCTCGGCCTCGCGGCCGACGAATCGGTCGCTGTTGTGGGCGTCGATGTAGCGGAGGAAGTACCACGACGAGCCCGCTGAGCCGGGCATGGTGTTGGTCTCACGGCGGACGGGTGTTGCGGGGGGCAGGAGCGCGGGGTCGACGCCCGCCGCGCCGGCGGTGGTGTTGACCCACGCGGCGGCTTTGGCGAGCAGCGGCTGCGGCTCGTTGCTTTCGGCGGGCGAGTAGTCCTGCAGGTCGGGCAGCACGACGGGCAGCGCGGCATCGGAGACGGGGTAGGCGTTGCCCGCCGCGTCGTAGACGATGGGGAAGGGCTCGCCCCAGTAGCGCTGGCGGCTGAAGGCCCAGTCGCGGAGGCGGTAGTTGATCCGGCGTGAACCGATGCCGCGCGAGGCGAGCCACTGGGTCATGCGCGGCTTGGCCTGCTCGGTCGGTGTGGCGTCGAACTCGCCGGAATTGGCGGCGAAGCCCGGGCCGGTGTACGGGGCACCGCGCGTGACGTGGTAGGTGCCGCTCTCGAACATGATGCGGAGGGCGGCGGGGTCGGGCAGGTCGAGGCCTTCGATGAACTCGAGCCACTGCGCTTTGACGCTGCCGCGGCGCTGGCCGACGGAGCCGGGCAGGCCGGCCTTGACGCCCTCGGCGGCGGACTTGGGCGCTTTGGCGGGGTCTTCGTCGCCGCGGGGCCGGGTGTTCACGGTGTGCAGCGCGGCGTCGAAGCCGTCAGGGCGTGCGCCGGTGCTGGTGACGAGGCCCAGGAAGTCGGCGAGGCGGCTGGTCCACTCTTCGGCGCGTGGTTCGAGTTCGCGTGCGTGCTGGGTGAAGTACCGCATGGCCATGACCACGGCGGGGTACACCACGTCGCGGATGGGGAGGTTGAACTGGCGGGCGAACTCGAAGTCGCGCTCGTCGTGGGCGGGCACGGCCATGATGGCGCCGGTGCCGTAGCCCATGAGGACGTAGTCGGCGGTCCAGATGGGGATGCGGTGGCCGGTGGCTGGGTTGATGGCGTCGTAGCCGGTGTCGACGCCGGTCTTGATCTTGGCGTCGGCCTGGCGGTCGACCTCGGACTTGCTGCGGGTGGCCTCGACATACGCGCGGAGTTTCGCGGTATCGGTGCGGTCAGAGGGTGCGGCGAGCGCCGCGGCGACGAGCGGGTGCTCGGGGGCGACGACCATGTAGGTGGCGCCGAAGATGGTGTCGGGACGGGTGGTGAAGACGCGGAGCGTGTCCTGGGTACGTCGGCTCTCCGAGCCGACATCTCGTCTGTGCGCCGTCTCACCTGCAATCCCAAGCGGTCTGCCGTCGCCGGTCCACACTCGGGCTGAAACGTACGTTCCGTCGTATTCGATCACCGAGCCGCAGAGCCCGGCGTCCAAGGGGTTCCGAGCGATGTATCGCACGAAGGCACCAAGCCAGTGCTCGTCGCGTACGATGTGGTCAAATCGGTCCTCCTGCCACAACGGGCCTTCGCGTGCCAGTTGCTTGTTTACTTGAGTTGCGGCGAAGCGCTTCACGCTCGCAACGAGCTCGCCGAGATCAATCGACGGTAGGGGGCGCACCAGCCAATGCACATGATCGGGCATGACGCAGGCCGCGAGCACCTCGCACCGCTCGCCGTCGAAGTGTCGGAGCGCCGTCAGCACCTCGGCCCGAGCGTGCGCCGGCAGGGCGAAGTGGTTCTTTGTTGACCAGGTTACAAAGTAGGTGGCACCGTCGATCATGATGTGAGGAAGGTGCCTCACCTGCTCGACCAGATTTCTCGGCGAAGGCTCTCCAGGCGGATACGGATCGTGTCCCTTGAAACTGTCTGTTCTTGCGGTGAATCGCTCGTCGGAGTCGCATGGATGGGCGCGGGCGCTGGCTGCGTTTTTTTGGGGGGGTTCGAGAGAGTGATCGCGGGGCGGGTGGGTGCCACGAGATGTCGGCTCGGAGAGCCGACGTACCCGGAACTCAAGCTCCGCGCCCTCGCTCTTGCCGATCCACTCCGCCTGCATCGTCTTGGTGGATGAGGGCCAGTCGATCAGCGCGAGGTCGCTCAGCAGGCGCTCGGCCATGGCGGTGATGCGGAACATCCATTGGCGGAGGGGGCGGCGGACGACGGGGTGGCCGCCGCGTTCGCTTTTGCCGTCGATCACTTCGTCGTTGGCCAGCACGGTGCCGAGTTTGGGGCACCAGTTCACGGTGGCCTCGGCGAGGTAGGCGAGGCGGTGGGCGTCGATGAACTCGCGGCGCTTCTGTGGCGTGGCGGATGTCCATTCGAAGCCCGGCTTGATGGGGGACTGGCCTGTTTCCAGGGCCCGCTCGAGTTCGGCGATCGGGCGGGCCTTGCCGGTGTCCGGGTCGACCCACGCGTTGTACAGCCGCAGGAAGACCCACTGCGTCCACTTGTAATACTCGGGGTCGATGGTGGCGATCTCGCGCGACCAGTCGTAGGAGAAGCCGAATCGCTTGAGCTGGCGGCGGAACGTCTCGATGGACTTCTTCGTCGTGACGGCGGGGTGGACGCCGGTCTGAATCGCGTACTGTTCGGCGGGCAGGCCGAAGGCGTCGTAGCCCATCGGGTGCAGGACGTTGAAACCGGTGGCCCGCTTGTAACGACAGACGATGTCGGTGGCGGTGTACCCCTCGGGGTGCCCGACGTGCAGCCCCGCGCCGCTGGGGTAGGGGAACATGTCGAGGCAGTAGAACTTCGGCCTGCCGGCGTCGAAGCCCGCGTCGCCCGGGTTCGGGGTGCGGTACACGCCCGCGCCGTCCCACGCGGCCTGCCACTTCGGCTCAATCTCGTTGGCGAAGGCGGCGGTGTAGCGGTGCTTTGGAGTGTCGTCGGGCATAGGGGGCCAATCGTACGCTGGCCCCGTCCCGATTACCGCTTGCTCTGCTTCTCGGCCAGCAGTTTCTTCGCCTCACCCACGAGGTAGAAGCTGCCGGTGATCAGGACCAGATCGTCGCGCCCGGCGGCCCGCTTGGCCAGGCTCAGGGCTTCCTCCAGCGAATCCGCCGTCTGGCACATCTTGCCGGATTGATCGCTGAAGCGCTTGGCGAGGTCGGCGGGGTCCGCGGCGCGGGTGTTGCCTTTCACCTTGGTGAAGATCACCTTGTCGCCCGTGTGCGCCACCGAGTGCAGCATCTTGTCGATGTCCTTGTCGGCGGCGCAGCCGAAGATCATGATGAGCGAGTCGTAGGTGACGTGGGCCCCGATGTTCTTGCTCAGGGCGCTGAGGGCGGCGGGGTTGTGGGCCCCGTCGACCATCACCTTGGGCTGGTTCCAGATGAGTTCCATCCGCCCCGGGATCTTCGTTTCTTCGAGGCCCAGCACCACTTTGCTGGCGGGCAGATCGAAGCCGCGCTCGCTGAGTTTGTCGATGATCGCCAGGGCCAGGCCGCAGTTGAGCGCCTGGTGCTCGCCCGGCAGCGGGACGGGCACGTGCTCGTAGAGGTTCTTGGCGGTGCTGAGCCCGACGCGGGTGTGCTTGCCGAGCTGCTCGCTGTTCTCGAAGCGCGAGGAGAACTCGATGTCCTTGCCGACCACCTGGAACGGTGCGCCCGCCGCCGTGGCGACTTCGCGCATCGCCTCGATCACCGCGGCGTCCTGATCGAAAGTAAGGGCCGGGACGCCCTTCTTGAAGATCCCCGCCTTCTGGCGCGCGATCTCGGCGGGCGTGTTCCCCAGGAACTGCGTGTGGTCGAGCGAGATGCTCGCGACGGCGGCCACTTCGGGCGTGATGACGTTGGTCGAGTCGAGTTTGCCGCCCAGCCCGACCTCAATCACCGCGATGTCCACGGCCTCGTCGGCGAAGTGCGCGAAACCCACCGCGGTGACGAGCTCGAAAAACGTCGGCTCGCCGAGCTTGGGCGACAGCGTGCTCGCGGCGTCGGCGGCGCGGCCCATGAGGTCGGTGAACGACGCGTGCGAGATCATCTGCCCGTTGATCTGGATGCGCTCGCGTAGGTCGACCAGGTGCGGGGAGGTGTAGAGGCCCACGGCGTAGCCGCAGCCGCGCAGCGCCGCCGTGGTCATGGCGCAGATCGAGCCCTTGCCGTTGGTCCCGGCGATGTGGACGAACTTCACGCCCTCGTGCGGGTTGCCCATGGCTTCGAGGAGCGCCCGCATGCGGTCGAGCTTGAACACCTTGGGGTCGACGTGCCGGGCGTTCATCCGCTCGATGTTCATCCGGTCGTACAGGTAGCGCACGGCGGCGTCATAGCCCGAGAACGCGGGTTCACCCTTCTTCCGTTTGGATGGCGGCAGGTGATGGAGGGTCTCGGTGGCGGTCTGGCCCGAGCCGCCGGGGGTGCCCTTTTCGCCCTTGCCCGTGGGCGAAACCTCGACCTTCAGGGGCTTGCGTTCAACGGAAGGGGCGGCTTTGGCGGTTCCGACTTTGGGCATAGGGGGCAAGGGTAGCAAAGAGGGATTTCAGATCAAATCCGCGTGAAGTCTGAGCGTCTAAGTCTTTGTTGGTCAATGATTTACGCAGATCTGGCATCCAAACAAAGTACAAACATTTAAGTTGCACCGCAGTGTCAAGAACGAGAGTCTTAATGCGTTGATGCCTCCTGCCTCGATGCCTCGCCCATCAGCCTCTTCATCTCCCGGACGGCTTCGCGGAGGCCGGTGAATACCGCCCGGCTCACGATGGCGTGCCCGATGTGCAGTTCGCTCACCCCGTCCTGGCCGGCGATGAGGCCGACGTTGTGATAGTTCAGGGCGTGCCCGGCGTTGAAGCGCATGCTCAGGGCGCGGATGTGGGCGCCCGCGCGGTGCACCTTTTCGAGTTCGTGTCGCAGAGGCTTGTTCAGGAGGTCGCCGCCCGCTTGTGCGAAGGCGTGGGCGTATGGGCCGGTGTGGACCTCGCACACGTCGAAGCCCGCGGCCTTCGCGGCGTCGATCTGCGATTCGTCGGCATCAATGAACGCGGAGACCACCATGCCGCCTTCGCGCAGGCGTGAGACGATGTCTTTGAGACGGGTTTGCTGCGTGCGGACGTCGAGCCCGCCCTCGGTGGTGATCTCGGCGCGGCCCTCCGGGACCAGCATCGAGGTGTGCGGCCTGATCCGCCGCGCGATGGTGACCATCTCGTCGGTCGCGGCCATCTCGAGGTTGAGTTTCACGCGGACGGACTCGCGGAGGCGCTCGACGTCGCGGTCGTTGATATGGCGTCGGTCCTCTCGGAGGTGAACGGTGATGCCGTCGGCACCGCCCAGTTCGGCCTCGTGCGCGGCGCGGACGGGGTCGGGCTCGACGCCCCTACGGGCCTGTCGGACGGTGCAGACGTGATCGATGTTCACACCCAGTTGGACCATG
>CAYZFW010000191.1:0-544 GCA_964477615.1 uncultured Phycisphaeraceae bacterium
CGCGCCAGCGTCGAACGCCGACGCCAAAAAGGACGAGCCCAAGAAAGACGACGCGAAGAAGGACGACAAGAAGGACGACGCGAAGGAGCCGCCCTTTGAGCCCTCGCTGGAAGATGCTTATCTGCGCCTCCGCCGCATCACCTCGCTCAATGGCAACGAGGGCAACCTCGAGATCACCCCCGGTGGCGATCGGCTCATCTTCACCGGCAACGACGGCGGCGACGGCGGTGAAGGGCTCTATAGCGTCAAGTGGAACGGCGACGAGAAGGACCGCAAGCGGCTTATCGAGGGTGAGCCGCGCGTCCAGATGGTCAGCCTCACCGGCGACAAGGTCGTGTACGTCGACAAGGGCTCGGCGGCGACGATCGGCCCAGAGGGGGGCAAGGTCGACAGTCAGGCCATCGAAGACCGGCCCCGCATCAGCCTGCAGGCGCAGGCGGGGCAGAAGTTCATCGAAGCCGGGCGCGTGCTCGGCGCGGTGTTCTATCACCCCACCATGAAAGGCCTGGATTGGAAGGCGCTCACTGAGCGGTACCTCACGCTT
>CAYZFW010000191.1:554-5858 GCA_964477615.1 uncultured Phycisphaeraceae bacterium
TGCACGCCAGACACGCACGAGCGAGGAGTTTTCGTACGTTGGCATGCGGCTGGTGGGCGAACTCAACGCCTCGCACCTGGGCGTGTTCCCCAGCCCGGAGGCCGCGGCGCTGAGCGAGCCGTCGGGAAGGCTGGGCGTGGACGTGGTCGCGGCTCAGGCCCCCGAGCGGGTGTTCCGCGTCACGGGGGTGGTGCCGCAGGGCCCCGCGAGCAGCGGGCCGATGGCACTGAAGGACGGCGACATGATCACCGCGATCGACTTTGAGCCCTTCAAAGAGGGCGACTCGATCGAGTCGGTGCTGCGCGGCAAAGTCGGGAAGGAAGTGGCCGTGACCTTCCGCCGGCAACTGAAAGAAGGCGAGCCGCGTGCGGAACTGCAGGCGCTGGTCACGCCGATTTCCTACGAGCGTGACACTGTCCTGCGGTACAGCTGGTGGGTGAAGCGCAACGCCGAGCGGGTGAAGGAGTGGTCGGGCGGGAAGCTTGGGTACCTGCACATCCGCTCGATGAGCGAGCCGGAGCTTGTGGATTTCGAGCGTGACCTGTACGCCGCGGCGGACGGGAAGGGCGGCCTGCTTATCGATGTTCGCAGCAACGGCGGCGGCTGGACGGCGGACCGGATCCTGGCGTCGCTTGTTTCACCTGCGCACGCGTACACAGTGCCCCGAGGCGGCACGCCGAACCCGGATGCGTACCCGCGTGACCGGCTGTTCATCCAGCGGTACACCAAGCCCGTGAACATGCTCTGCAACGAGAAGAGCTTTTCGAACGCCGAGATCATCAGCCATGCCTTCAAGCACCTCAAGCGCGGGACGCTCTGCGGACAGCAGACGTACGGCGGGGTGATCTCGACCGACGGGACACAACTCATCGACGGCACGCTCGTCCGCCTTCCGTTCCGCGGGTGGTACTCGTTTGACGGCAAGGACATGGAGAACAACGGCGCCATGCCCGATCTCGTGACGGTGCAGACGCCCGAGGACGAGAGCGCGGACTTTGACCGGCAGCTGAAGGAAGCCGTCGAGGACCTGATGAAGCGGGTGAAGTGACGCCTCGGGGGAATCTCTGACTTCGCCGTGAGTGGGCACACCCGACCCGCCGGCGGCGGTGGCGTTGGGCGGAGCGCCGTTGGGTTTCACGGCGTTTGCCATTACACTGGCTTCCCTGTTTGTCGGCGATCGCATTTGCCCGGAGTACCCCATGCTCAAGATCGTGAATCGAACCCTCGCTCTTTCTCTGCTCGCCGGCGCCGGCTGTGCGCCCGTGCTCGCCGCCGCCCCCGAGTCCAGCTCGTCCGCTTCGGGTGGTGCCGGCGGCGTCATCGCTCGCGGCGTGCGCCCCGACGCCACGATGCTCCAGTACCCCGATGTCCACGGGGACCGCATCGTGTTCTGCTACGCCAACGACCTGTGGCTCTCGCCGAAGTCCGGCGGAGTGGCGGTGAAACTCGCCTCGCCCCCCGGCGCGGAGATGTTCCCGCGCTTCAGCCCCGACGGGAAGACCATCGCGTTCATCGGGAACTACGAGGGCAACCGCGACATCTACACCATCCCCGCCGACGGCGCCGGTATCGCCAC
Source organism: uncultured Phycisphaeraceae bacterium (assembly GCA_964477615.1). Taxonomy (GTDB): domain Bacteria; phylum Planctomycetota; class Phycisphaerae; order Phycisphaerales; family UBA1924; genus JAFLCM01. The sequence continues at coordinate 2,131 of CAYZFW010000191.1, forward strand.
ACGCGTCACGCACCACCCCGGCGGCGAAACGCTCTGCGATTGGACCCCCGATGGCAAGAGCCTGATCTTCTACACCACCGGTCTGGGCGGCCTCACCCGCCAGCAGCAGGTCTTCACCGTCCCCGCCGTCGGCGGCCTGCCGCAGCAGTTGCCGGTGCCGTACGGCACGTTCGCTGCCATCTCGCCCGACGGCGCGTGGCTGGCCTACACGCCGCACACCACCGATTTCCGAACTTGGAAGCGGTACCGCGGCGGCATGGCCACCGACATCTGGCTCTTCAACCTCAACGACAAGACCTCGAAGAAGGCGACCGACTGGGAGGGCACCGACACCGCGCCGATGTTCAGCGCGGCCAACGGCAACGTGCTCTACTACCTCTCGGATTCGGGCTCCAACCACCTCGCGAACATCTGGTCGTTCGACCCCGCCTCGGGCAAGCGCACGCAGATCAGCCAGTTCGATCAGTTCGACGTGAAATGGCCCAGCATGGGCGGGCCCGCGCAGAGCGAGATCGTGCTGCAGAACGGCTCGAAGCTGTACCTGCTCGATCTCAAGAGCGGAAAGACCGCCGAGATCGACGTGGTCATCCCCGGCGATCGTCCGACGCTCCGCCCGCGCAACGTCGACTACGCCAAGTTCATGTCGAACGCGGACCTCACGACCACCGGCAAGCGCGTGGTGGTGGAAGCCCGCGGCGATCTGTGGTCGCTCCCTGCGACGAAGGGCGCCGCGATGCCGCTCACCCGCACCGACGGCGTGGCCGAGCGCTACCCCGTCGTCTCGCCCGACGGCAAGACCGTCGCCTACTTCTCCGACGCCTCGGGCGACTACGAACTGTGGGCCATGCCCACCGACGGCAAGGGCGAGGCGAAGCAGTTGACCAAGTCGGGCGAGAAGGGCGCTCCCACCCCGAGGTGGCGGTTCATGGGGCAGTTCTCCCCGGATTCCAAGATGGTCTCGTGGCGCGACAACTCGGGCGCGCTCTACCTCACCACCATCGAGACCGGCGAAACGGTTGAGATCGCGAAAGATCAGTGGGCCAACGCGCCCGGTCACTCGTTCTCGTCGGATTCCCAGTGGGTCGCCGTGGCGCTCACGGCGGAGAACCAGCAGGGCGCAATCCACCTCTACAACATCCCAGAGAAGAAGCTCACGCGGGTGACCGACCCGTTCTTCTCCTCGTCGAACCCCGCATTCGACCGCGAGGGCAAGTACCTCTACTTCACGTCGGACCGCAAGTTCTCGCCGACGTACGCCTCGATCGACGGCACCTTTATCTACAAGGACTCGACGGTCATCCTGTGCGCGCCGCTGCGGGGTGATATCGAGTCGCCCTTTGCCGCCAAGAACGACGCCGAGGGGGGCAAGGACAGCGACAAGGACAAGAAGGACGAGAAGAAGGACAGCGACGCGAAGAAGGACGAGCCGAAGGCCGACGCCAAGAAAGAGGGCGAAGAGAAGAAGGACGCCGAGCCCGAGGGCGAGAAGAAAGACGACGCCAAGGACGAGAAGAAGGACGAAAAGAAGCCTGATCCGGTCAAGATCGACCTCGACGGCTTCGAGCGGCGGGCCATTGAGCTGCCCGTCCCGCCCGGCAACTACGGCGGTCTCGGCGTGGTCGACGGCGGGAAGCTGATCTACATCGCCCAGCTCCCGCCCGACCCGGACGCCGACGAGCCGGTCCGCGGCGGCGCGCTGAAGCTTTTCGACGTTTCCGACGAAGGCAAGGACGGCAAGCGCACCGCCAAGACGGTCATCGAGGGCATCGGCGGCTACTCCATCAGCGGCGACGGCAAGAAGCTGCTCATCCAGAAGGACGGCGGCATGGGCGTGGTCGACGCCGCGCCCGACCAGAAGTTCGAGAAGAAGGTCCCCACCGACCAGATGAAGGGCCAGGTCGATCCCCGCGTCGAGTGGAACCAGATCCTCTCGGATGTCGACCGCCAGTACCGCGCGTACTTCTACGTTTCCAACCTGCACGGCGTGGACTGGGCGGCCCAGGTGGGCCGTTACCGCGGGATGCTCGCCGACGCGGTCACGCGCGACGACGTGAACTTCATCATCAAGGAACTCATCTCCGAACTGAACATCGGGCACGCCTACCTGTGGGGCCAGGGCGACGTTGAGAACGCACCGAGCGTGCCCACCGCGATGCTGGGCTGCGACTACGAACTCGCGGTGACCGAGCAGGGCACCGCGTACCGCATCAAGAAGGTGTACGAGGGTGCCGCCTGGGATTCGGATGCGCGCGGGCCGCTGAGCCAGCCGGGTGTGAAGATCAAGGCGGGCGACTACCTGCTCGCCGTCAACGGCTCTCCCGTCGATACCGGCAAGGACCCGTGGGCGGCGTTCGTGGGCATCCCCTCGGGCTCGACGGTGATGCTCACCGTTGCGTCGGTGCCGAACCCCAAGGGAGAAGGCGACAACGCCCCGCGCGACGTCTATGTGAAGGCCGTCGGCATGGGCGAGGAGATGAACCTCCGCTACCGCGCGTGGATCGAGGCCAACCGCGCTTACGTCGACTACAAGACCGGCGGCAAGGTCGGCTACTGCTACGTCCCCAACACCGGCGTCGACGGGCAGAACGACCTCTTCCGCATGTTCTACGGCCAGCGCGACAAGGACGCCATGATCATCGACGAGCGCTGGAACGGCGGCGGGCAGATCCCCAACCGCTTCATCGAACTGCTCAACCGACCCGCCCTCAACTATTGGGCGCGCCAGCACGGCAAGGACTGGCCCTGGCCCTACGACGCCCACTTCGGCCCCAAGTGCATGCTCGTCAACGGCCTCGCAGGCTCCGGCGGCGACTGCTTCCCGTGGTACTTCAAGCACCTCGGGCTCGGCAAGGTCATCGGCAAGCGCACGTGGGGCGGCCTGGTCGGCATCTCGGGTGAGCCGCCGCTGATCGACGGCGGCGCCATCACCGTCCCCTCCTTCGGCTTCTACGAACTCGACGGAACCTGGGGCGTCGAAGGCCACGGCGTCGACCCCGACATCGTCGTCGAAGACGACCCCGCCAAGATGCAGAACGGCGGCGACCCGCAGCTCGACGCCGCCATCGAACAGATGATGCTCGAGATCAAGACCAAGGGCTTTAAGAAGCCCGCGACGCCCAAGGCCCCCGACCGCAGCGGGATGGGGCTGCCCGAGGCCGAGCGGTAAAGACCGAAGTGATTTCCGTGGAATCGCAATCACCCCCGCGCACCTGCGCGGGGGTTTTCATGCGCGAATCATGCACCGCACCAAGGAAGGTCGAGCGGCACAGAACCTCCGGGTGACGAGCGCCGAAGATGCGTGGAGTCCTCGAACCGAATCGTCGCGCTCCCCACGCACAGTCCAAGCGATGCATGAACACCCACCGCAGACCACCCTGCCTCTCTCGCTCTCTCTTTCTCTCCAAATCCCTCCGCGAACTCCGCGTCTCCGCGGTAAATCCGATTCCTGGGGCGGCCGTTCATTCGTACCCGAACTCACGCACAAACGGCGCGAGCACCGGCATCACCCCATCAAGAGCGTTCCCGTACCGTTTCCAGCGGGCCACGGCCTTCGTGTTCACCTTCTCCGTCACAGCCCGGAAGCTCGGCGTGCTCACGAACTTCGCTGCGGCCTTGCTCTGGAAACTCAGCACCGCGTCGTCCCATTCGAGGCCCATGAACCCGACCAGACGCCGCGCGTAGGTGTCGAAATCGCCCACCGTGTCCTCGTACCGCACCTGCAGCACGTC
>CAYZFW010000192.1:0-5857 GCA_964477615.1 uncultured Phycisphaeraceae bacterium
ATGACCACCTGGCCTTGCGATTCGTTGGTCAGCGACGTGACCGCGGCGTCGAGCAGGTCGTTCGCATCGGGCACAAAGTCGCCCAGCGCCACGCCGCGCGGATCGATCCCGACATCGACAAACGGGTGCGCTGTCCCGGAATCCTCGAACGTGCCGTCGCCGTTGTTCAGCAGCACGCGCAGCCCGGCGGGGAAATCCACGTTCCCCGGGTTCACTACCGCGAGGTCGACGTCCCCGTCCTGGTCCACGTCGCCCTTGGCGATGTCCACCGGCGCGAGACCGGCGAGGTATGTCACGGCGGGAGCGAAGCCCAGCCAGTTCCCGTTGCCGTCCACGCCAAGATTCAGAACGACCACGACACCACCGCCGACACCGCGCGAGGGCGGCGGGGGTTCCACGGGCACCGCGCCGGCGAGATCGGGGAAGCCGTCGCCGTTGAGGTCCGTCGCCACGGCCCGCACGGGGCGACCATTCACCGCCACCGCGCCCGTGGTGCCGTCACCAATATCCGGCTGCGGCGGCAGTTCCTCGGCAACCAGGTTAATCGTCTGGCCCGGGCCCGCCTTGGGGTCGGGGTACTCCACGCGGAACCGCGCGTTGTCGAGCGCGGGCAGGAAGGCCGTGTCGAAGGTGCCGAAGATGAACTGCGCGGAAATGAGGCCGTCGACCCGGTCGCCGGGATCAAAGTTCGTCCCACGCGTGGCCGGTACCAACTGGCTGACCAGCAGCGTCCCATCGAGACTCGCCTGACCGGTGACCGTCAGCGTGTCGAAAAAGCCCGTCGTCACGATGTCCATCGCCAGCGTGCCGCCGGGGATGGTGTCGTTGCCGATGACGGTCGTGCCGGTCTGCTCGAAGTCCCCGGTGATCGTGACCGCCGAGACCAGGTCGCTGTCCACCTCGAGTTGCCCAGAGTTGATGACAAAGCCGCTGAGCCCGGCCTGCAGATCAGCACGCCCGAATCGCGACACCCGCATGAACGCGCCCACCGACAGGTTTGCGCCCGGCAGCAAGCGAAAGGTCGACAGATCGCCGTTGATGCTCGGCTGCCCGATGATGAACGCCCCCGCGACGTTGAGCGTTGATTCCAGTTCGAACGTGGTCGGGCCGGCGGAGCCAGAACCCTGATCCGGATAGATGAACGCCCCGTTGTCGAGCGTGAGCGAGCCCGGCCCGCTAAGCCGCATGTTGTCGACCACCGCCAGATTGAACGCCACCTGCGGCTGGCTCAGCGTGACGGTGTACCCCCCGGCGCGCAGCCGCGTCGGAATCGCGTCGAGATCGAACCACGCGGTGCTCAGCGCGTTGGGCACCGGCACGGAGAAAAAGCCGTCCTTCCCGCCCAGCGCCACCCACACGTCATCCCCAAAGTCGTCGCCTTCAAACCCGAACCAGAAGCGGTCAAACGGCTCACCCGCGCTGGCGCGCTGCGAGACAGCGCCGCCGGCGCAGAGGACAAGCGACAGAACGGCCAACCCACGAATCCGCATGGTCTCGCTCCTGAATGTTGGCGATGGCTCAGCCCACACACGATCCGGCTGAGACCCGCCACGTGAAGGGATGGTACAGACGATCCCCAAACCGCCAACCCCAAAAATGACGGATTCGTGCGATTCTTCACGCCGTCTTCATGCCGGGAGCCGCCGCCCCAGCCCAAGCAGCGGACGAGGACAAGTCAACCGGCCCACGGGTGCCACGGCTTGGCTTCCGAGACAAGCCGTGTCGGCGCTCGGCAATACCGCACGGCTTGTCGCGGACGCCAAGCCGTGGCACCGCACTAAGCCTGCTTGCTCAGCCGCGCCCGCTCCTCAGACACAAGACGCTTCGCCGACCACCCCAGCAACCCGGCCGCCTTCGAGCAGTCCGACAGACTCCCCGATTTCGCCGCGTCCCCGCTCCCGGGAACCCCCTTGAAGTACTGCTCGACCAGCCCCGCGGCGGTCTGATTCACCCGCGGGTCCGGGGCCGCCACCCAGAACACCTCGTGACCCGAGAACGACGCCGAGCACGCCGCGAGCACTGCCTCCGCCGCGTCGTCGGCGTGGATGTACGCGAACGCCTCCGGCCCGCCCCAGCGATACTCGACCGTCCCCGTGTTCTTCGCCGCCCCCTCGAACATCTGCTGGTTCAGGATGTACGGCAGCCTCAGACTCGCCGCAGACAGCGCGTCCGCCGCTCCACGCCCCGGGAGCCGGAACGAGGCCGAATCGCACAGCGTGTCGAGCATCCGTTCGCTCACGAGTTTGCTCACGCCGTAGGCATTGCTGGGGCGCGGTTCAAGACGCTCGCTCAGCGGCAGCCCGTGCGGCACCCGTGTACCCATCGAGCCGTCGTTGTCGAAGTTGGCAATGAACGCCTGGATGGACGACGAGAAGACGATCCGCCTGGCGCCACCATGGGCCGCGGCCATGAAAACCGACGTGTTCATCGCGACGTTCTCGCGCAGCACAACCTCGGCGGGCGCGGCGAGCGAGTTCGTGTGGTTCGCCAGATGAACCACCGCGTCGGGTGCCTTGCCCAGCCGCTCGAACGCCCGGTGGATCGCCGGCGGGTGGCGAAGGTCATCCACAACCACCGGGTGCGGCCTCCCATGAGCCGGCGCGGCGTCGATCCCGACGACCACATGCCCCCGCGAAACCGCGAGGTCCGCCACGGCCCGCCCGAGTCGGCCGTTGCAACCGGTGATGATGATGGACAACGGACTCATCCCCTCGGATTCCTCACTCGTGCCTCGTGCCTCATGCCTCTTACCTTCCCCATCAGTGATCCACCTGCTTGCCCAGCATCGGCGCGATCTTGTGCAGCATCTTCTGGAGGGTCTTGTCGTCGCGGGCCTCGAGGTTCAGGCGCAGCAGCGGCTCGGTGTTGCTCTTGCGGACGTTGCACCACCAGCCGTCTTTGGCGAAGCAGTCGATGGTCACGCCGTCGAGTTCGTCCACCTTGGCGTGCGGGCCGGTGCCGAACTCTTCCTTCAGCCGCGCCAAAGCGCCGTCCTTGTCCTCCACCTCAAAGTTGATCTCGCCGGACTGCTTGTACCGCGCAATCGGCGCAATCAGCTTGCTCATCGGCTTGCACCCGCACTCCACCCACGCCGTGAGCAGCACGCTGAGTGCAATCGCGCCGGAGTCGGCGTTGAAGTTGCCCTGAAAGTAGAAGTGACCCGAGAGCTCGCCGCCGAACACCGCCCGCTGGTCCGCCAGATTCGCCTTCATGAACACGTGCCCGACGCGCGACCGCACCGGCTTGCCCCCCGCCTTCGTCACGTCCTCCTCCACGGCCTTGCTCGACCGCAGGTCGTACACGATCGCGCTGCCCTTGTGCGTCTTGAGGAACCACGTCGCCAGCCACGCCGTCAGGTGGTCGCAGCCGACGATCTTGCCCTGCTCATCAACGACCATCAGCCGGTCGGCGTCGCCGTCGAAGCACACGCCGAAATCTGCCTTCTCGGCGATCACTTTGGCCTGCAAATCCCGCAGGTTTGCGGCCACCAGCGGATTCGGCTCGTGCACGAACACGCCCTTGCCGTTCTCGAAGTACAGCTCGACGATGCTCAGGCCCTTGACGTTCTCGCCGCCTTTCCCGAACACCTTCGGCACCATCGTCCCGGCCATGCCGTTGCTGGCGTCGATGACGACCTTGATCTTCTTGCCCTGCGTCTTGCAGAACGAAAGCACGTGCTCGCGGTAGGCGTCCCACAGATCGCGCTTCTCGACCTTCCCCTTGCCCTTGCCCTTCACGTTCGCCTCGACCATCGCCGCGTGCTTCCGCACCTCGGCAAGCCCCGTGGACTCGCCCACCGGCTTGGCCTTCCGCTTGCTCACCTTCATCCCGTTGTACTGCGGCGGGTTGTGGCTCGCCGTCACCTGCACACCCCCGGCGCAGTCCAGATGGTTGATCGCGAAGTAGACAAACGGGGTGTCCACCATGCCGACATCGATCACGCTGGCGTTCGCGTCGGTGATGCCCTTGTTCAGCGCATCGCGCAGCTTGGGCGAGTGGGTCCGCATGTCGTGCCCCACCACCACCTGCTTCATCATGGGCGTGGTCTCACCCGCGGCCGCCGCGTCGCCAAGCAGGAACGTGCCACACCCGTAACCGATCTGCCACGCCATCGGTTCGTTCAAAGGGTCGGGGTAGGTGGCGCGGATGTCGTAGGCTTTGAAGACTTTGCCGAGCATGGGGGGTTCCGGGTTCCGGGGGCCGGGGGCCGGGGGCCGAGGGCCGGGGTTTGGGTGTCGGGGTTCGGGGTTCAGCGGAAGACAGGGGTTCGCTGCCCGCACGTGGGCGTTTGGGCGGTGTTCGCGGTACGCTCGTGCTGCGTGCAGTCGCTTGAGGACGGCAAGATAGCGGTTTTCGCCAACTGACTCGATGGCCAACCGCCCACCACCCGAACCCAGGACCCCGAAACCCGAACCCCGCCCCGCCCATGCTCAAATTCGCCCTCGCCATGTCCGCCTACGCCCTCGCCATGCTGGGCATCGGCTACCTCACATTCGTCTCCGCCCCGCCGCAGTCCAACGCGTGGACCGCGCTGCTCGTCCCCGCCATCGGCGCCGCGGCGGTGATCGCCTGCGTCGTCATGGCCACGCGCATCCACACCAACCGCACGCTGGGCATGATCGGCATCCACGTCGGCCTCGTGCTGCCGCTGCTCATGGCCGCGGGCTCGTTCTCGCGCCTCCCCGGTTCGCTCGAAAAGAACAAGGCCTACTACGCCAAGCAGACCCTCACCCTCCCCTCCGGCGGCGAAGCCGGCGGGCCGTCCGTCACCCTCAGTTCCGCGAAGGACCATCCCACGGGCTACCAGGCCGTGGGCATCGGCTCCATCGGCACGCTCAGTATCTTCGCGTTTGTCGCCGTGCTGCTGCTGCGTCCCAAGCCCCCGGCCAAGGCCGAAGCCGTACCCGCGCCCGCCGCGACTCCTCCGACGCCCAAACCCGAGCGCGAGCCACAAGGCACCGGGGTCACCCCGGCCGCGTGATCAACCCATCGCTGCCTGAATCGCTCCGTCACACCCCGCACGACTGCCCAAAGAACCCCAGGAACACCACAAGGTCCGCGGTGCTGACGCTGCCGTCCCCGTCAAAGTCACCCGCGCCCCCCGGCGTCCCGCTTTGCCCGAACCGCGCCAGGAACAGCGTCAGGTCCACCGTGTTCACCGCTCCGTCGGCGTTCAGATCCGGACCGCAGGGCGGCGGCGGGAGCGCCGCGTTGAACAGCGTTTCGATCGTCACCTCGACCGTGGCCCCAACCTCAAGCGTCCGGCTCCACTGCACCGCCAGCGACCCGCCAAACGTCTGCGGCCCCTGAGAAAACCCGTTCGTCACGAGGCTCTTGTTCGTGAGGTTGAGCCCCACGGCCCCGGGCGTGCCGCTGCCCGATGAGGGCGCGAAGAGTTTGCTGATCCCCGCGCTGTCCGTGCTGCTGTTGCGCCCGAGCTGCCACGCGCTGTTGTCGCGCGCCCGCACATTCGCGAACGCCGCGCTGCCCGCCTGCGTCACGCCAAACTCCGACGCCGCGCCCGTCGAGGGCGAGACATTCGTGGCGGCCCACGTCGTGTTCGACGACACGCCCTGAAGCGGCAGCGACTGCACGTTGAACAGATTCAGCGAGAACGGCGCGATATCGGTGCTGGTGATCCGCAGCGTCTGCTTCAGCCGCGCCTTCGGCAGCCCGCCCGCCGTCGTTCCTAGCGCATCAACCGTCACCGTCAGCCGCGCATCAAAGTGCCCCGACCCTGTCCCGTTGTTCGTGAACGTGTACACCCCAACATTCGGCGTCGCCCCCTGCGAGAACGTGTTCGGCAGCGAGATCGACCCCAGCGGCCAGATGCCGTTGTACAGCGGGAACGAACCGT
>CAYZFW010000193.1:0-5817 GCA_964477615.1 uncultured Phycisphaeraceae bacterium
CAGCACGTCGCGCGGATTGGTTCGCACTCGGAGTGGACCGTCACGAGGCAGGGCGGCCCGGTGGGCGGTGTGTTCAGCGAGACGCTGCCCGTCGGCGACATCGACACGGGCTTCGGCGTGGCGCAGCGCGTGCTGACGCAGGGGCGCTACCGCGTCCGCATCGATGCGCAATCGAACGCAAGCGCGAGCGCGAGTGTGATGGGTTCGCAGAACAACACAACGACGGCGTATCTTGAGTGCTCGTTCGCGCTCACGCCGTATCTGTGCGCGGGGGTTTCGACTTCGCCGCAGGATCGGGCCGTGTGTCCGAGCGGGATGGTGTCGTTCTTTGGGCTGCCGAGCGGGAGCGACCCGACGCTTCGATGGCAGTGGGAGCCGGCGGATCTGCCGGGGCAGTGGTTCGACATGGTGGAGGGCGTGAACACCGACGCGGGGGCGGTTGCGCGGTTCGAGGCGTCAGGGGTTCAGAGCGCGACCGTCGTGCTGAACCGGCACAACGCGGTGGGCGGCGGGCTGGAGGCGATCAGGAGCGTGCGGCTGGTTTCGTCGAACCTCTGCGGCGATTCTCCCTCAGCGCCGGGGGTGCTCACGGTGTGCCGGGGTGATTTCAACTGCGACGGCTCGACCAACACCGCCGATCTGACGTTTTTCCTCGGGCGGTTCGGCGCGCCCTCGCCCGACGGCGGCGGGGCCGACATCAACCACGACGGCGCGGTGAACACCGCTGATCTGACGCTGCTGCTTGGGCGGTTCGGGCAGTCGTGCGGCTGATGTGCGGGTCGCTGGGTGTCTCCCTTTACACAACCCTCTCGGACTTCTTGCGCCGGGTGCGCGGAATCCTCACCTGCTTGGGGCATTCTCCTGTCGTGACCCCGGGGCGGTGGTTGCGCCGTCACTGTGCACGGGAGCAGCGCCGTCCTGTCGATCGATCGCCCTGCACCCCAGGGAAGAAGAGAGGACCCCATGAAGAAGTCCGTTTCCGTTGCGATGATGCTCGCTTTGTGCGCGGGCGTTGCCGCCCCCGCGTTTGCCCAGTTCACCGGGCCCAGCTCGTCGCAGAGCCCGTACCTGCTGCCCACCATGCCGGGCGTGACCACCACCTCGATCCTCACCGTCGGTGACAGCGTCGGCGGCTACAAGCTCGTCGGTCTGCCCGACGGCATGGGCGCGATGGCCAACCCCGCCGGCGGCAGCTTCAGCATGTTTGTGACCCACGAGATCGGTTTCACCTCCGGTGCGGTGCGCGCTCACGGTCAGACCGGCGCGTTCGTCTCCCGCTGGGAGATCGACTCCAACCTGAACGTGATCGCCGGGCGTGACCACAACACTTCGTCCGCCGACGCGTACGAATACTCCACCAGCACCGGCACCTGGAGCAACGCTCCTTCCACCGCGCAGCGCTGGGGCCGCTTCTGCTCGGCCGACCTCGCCGCTCCCTCGGCGTACAAGTTCGGCAACCTGGGCACCGATGCCCGTCTGTTCCTGGGCGGCGAAGAGGTCGGCGCTGAAGGCCGCGCCTACGCCCACATCGTGTCTGGTCCGAACCAGAACCAGTCGTGGCACCTGCCGCACCTGGGCCGCTTCTCGTGGGAAAACGCCGTCGCCAGCCCCTTCGCTCAGCAGAAGACGATCGTCTTCGGGCTCGATGATTCCAGCCCCGGCCAGAACTACCTCTACATCGGCAACAAGACCGACACCGGCAACGACATCGAGCGCGCCGGTCTGACCAACGGCAGCCTCTACGGCATCCGCGTCAGCGGCCTCCCCACCGAGACCCGCCCCAACTACGCCTCCGGCCGCTTCGATCTCTTCAACCACGGCAACGTCGCCAACACCACCGGCGCGTTCCTACAGAACGAGGGCAACGCCAACGGCGTGACCAACTTCCTCCGCCCCGAGGACGGCCAGTGGGACCCCCGCCCCGGTTTCCAGAACGACTTCTACTTCGTCACCACCGACCGCTACAACGTCCCCGGCACCTCCCCCGGCAACAGCCGCCTCTACCGCATGCGGTTTGACGACATCACCAACCCCACCGCCGGCGGTGAGGTCACCCTGCTGCTCGACGGCGCCCTCTCGGGCCCCCAGATGATGGACAACATGACCATCGACAGCCTCGGACGCGTGCTCATCCAGGAGGACATCGGCAACCAGGACGCGCTGGGCAAGATCTGGCTCTACGACATCACCACCGGCGGCCTCGCGCAGGTGGCCACGCACGACCCCGCCCGCTTCAGCCCCGGTGCCGCGGGTTTCCTCACCCGTGACGAAGAGTCCTCCGGCATCATCGACGCCAAGGACACCCTCGGCCTGGGCTGGTACCTGCTCAACGTTCAGGCGCACTACGGCATCCCCGGCGAACTCGTCGAGGGCGGCCAGCTCCTGGCCATGTACGTCGATCCCTCGATCGTCCCGACCCCCGGCGCTGCTGGCCTGATCGGCCTGGCCGGCCTCGTCGGCCTGCGCCGCCGCCGCTGATCCGCATCGCCGTTTCAAGCCACGCGGAGCGAGCACACGCACCCCGGACGCAGTCGTCCGGGGTGTTTCTTTCCTGGATCGTCGGCGGCTTGACCCGGGCGAGATTGGGTGTATACTTGCACAATGGTGCAAATGAAGAGATCCCCTCCGGTCAGGTCACCGCCCGGGCCACCGCCGGAACCCCCGGGGTACGCGGGCGTGAGACGGGGCTACAGACTGTTCTGGGCCGCGGAGTGCGCCCCGCCACGCCGAAGGCGGCGGCGGGGTGCTGCGGGCCGGTCGATGGCCTGCTTGATCCGGGCCTGTTCAAGGCGCTGGGCGATCCGACGCGGTTGGCGCTCCTGGCGTGCCTCATGAAGTGCGGCAGGGCGTGCTCGGTGGGGGAGATCGCCGAGTGCTGCAGCGTGGACCTTTCGGTGGTCTCGCGCCACCTTCAGGTCCTTGCGCGGGCCGGGGCCGCGGAGGCGCGGAAGCAGGGGCGTGAAGTGTTCTACGCGGCACGCTACGAGCATCTGGCTGGGGTGCTGCGCGATCTCGCCGCGGCCGTCGATTCGTGCTGCCCCGAACCGTCGGATGCTTCGACCTGCAGAGGTGCCTGTGGCTGTGAAGTGCCAAGCCGGAAAGGAGAACGCCGTGGCGAACGTTGAACGAAAGCTCAGGGTGATGTTCCTGTGTACCGGGAACTCCTGCCGGAGCCAGATGGCCGAGGGCTGGGCCCGGGCGCTGAAGTCGGGCGTGATCGAGGCGTACTCCGCGGGCACCCGCCCGCACGGCCTGAACCCTCTGGCGGTGCGGGCGATGGCCGAGGCCGGGGTGGACATCCGTTCCCACACCTCAAAGCGCCCGGAAGAAGTGCCGCCCGTCGATGTGGTGGTGACGGTGTGCGATTCGGCCCACGAGTCGTGCCCGGTGCTGCCGGGCGTGCGGGTGGTCCACGCGGGCTTCGACGACCCGCCCCGCCTCGCCGCCGGTGCGTTGAACGATGACGAAGCGATGCCGCACTACCGGCGCGTGCGCGACGAGATCCGTACATACATCGAATCGCTGCCCGGGCCACTGGCACAAACAACCGCGTGAAAGGAACGACCACATGAGAACCAACGCAATCGACAAGGACTCGAAAGCCTGCTGCTCCGACACCTGCTGCGGCAACACCGCGACGCCGCCTCGCGCCGGGGACGTCAGTTCGCCTGCGCCGGAAGACGTTCGCGACACGGTGCGGCAGGGGTACGGGGCCATCGCGCGGGCTGGCTCCTGGAGCGCCGCTCAGATGCAGGGCGTGGCCGGTCCCGCGACCGATGAGAAGCCCGGTGGGTCGACGTGCTACTCGCCGAACGCGCCCGGGGGCGGATGCTGTGGGTCCGCGAGTATTTCTCCGGAGCAGGTCGCCGTCGCCGTGGGCTACGGCGAGGCGGAGCTCGGTGCCGTGCCGGAGGGGGCCAACATGGGGCTGTCCTGCGGGAACCCGACGGCGCTCGCGTCGCTGCGCCCCGGCGAGGTCGTGGTCGATCTCGGCTCGGGCGGCGGGTTCGACTGCTTCATCGCGGGCCCGCGCGTCGGGGCCTCGGGTCGCGTCATCGGGATCGACATGACCCCCGAGATGGTGTCCAAGGCACGGGCGAACATCGCGTCGTACCGGGGCGCCTCCGGCCTCGACAACGTCGAGTTCCGCCTCGGCGAGATCGAGAACCTGCCCGTTGCCGACGCGAGCGTGGACGTGGTGATCTCGAACTGCGTGCTCAACCTCTCGCCCGACAAGCCGCGGGTTTGGAGCGAGATTGCCCGCGTGCTTCGCCCGGGCGGGCGCGTCGCGGTGTCCGACCTGGCCCTGCTGCGGCCCCTGCCGGCGTCCGTCGCCGCGGACGTTGAAGCGCTGGTGGGGTGTGTCGCGGGGGCCGTGCTGGTGGACCGCATGCGTGAGGACATCGTGGCCGCGGGGCTGACCGACATCGTGCTGACGCCCAAGCCCGGCTACATCGACGCGATGACCGACTCGGCCGACCCGCTGTACCAGCGCATCATCCGAGCGCTCCCCGCCGGGACCCGCCCGAGCGACTTCGTGACGAGCCTCGACATCTCGGCGCGGCGTCCGGTGCGGTGATCAGCCCGTTGGCGGCGATTCGACGATCAGTGTCACCGGCCCGTCGTTGACGATGGTCACCGCCATGTCGGCGCCGAAGACGCCGGTGTGTACCTTCACGCCCAGCCCTCGCACCGATTCGACCAGCGCATCGAACTCGTCTTCCGCGCGCGGCGGTTTCATCGCGCGGTCGAAGCCGGGCCTTCGGCCGTGTCGGCAGTCGCCTGCGACGGTGAAGTTCGAGACCAGCAGCATCTCGCCGCCGACGTCGAGCAGGCTGCGGTTCATCTTCCCGGCGTCGTCGGGGAAGATGCGCAGGTTCACGAGTTTGTCGGCCAGCCAGGCGCGCTGTGCGGGGTTGTCGCCCTCTTCAACGCACGCGAGGACCGCGAGGCCGCGGGTGATGCGTGCGATGTCGGTGCCGTCGATAGCGACGGCGGCGCTGGAAACGCGTTGGACGACAGCGCGCATGGAGGGGGAATGTAGGTCCTGCCCGTCACGGAGTTCAGTTGCCCACGGCGCGGGCACCTGCCCGGGGGGAAACACCGTGACAACGTCGTGTCATAGCCGAGCCTGTCGCCCCGACGCTGATTGGGGACCCCATACGAACGTCGCATGGAGTAAACAGAAAACTGAACATTTGGCGGATTCCAGCCTCGATTTGCTTTGACCCGCCCCCCGTCTGGGGTAGATTGCATAACTCGCGCGGACGTGGTCCGCGCGATTTGTGCGCAATTGCTTTGCGAACGACAAGTACTTCCAGAGGACGAGAAAGATGATCCGCAACGCCCGTTTGTCGGCCCTTGTGCTGGTGCTCGCCGCCGGTTCCGCGTTCATGGCTTCGGACGCGGTGGCGCGACCGCCGATGACCTCGGCCTTCACGTACCAGGGCGAACTGCGGAACGCGTCACTCCCCGTGAACTCGCTGTCGGACTTCGAGTTCCGGCTGTTTGATGCGGCGGCGGGCGGCGCTCAGGTCGGCCCCACGCTCAATGCCACGAACGTCAGCGTCGTGGGTGGACGCTTCGCGGTGCAGCTCGACTTCGGCTTCTCGCCCTTCGGCGGCGACCAGCGATGGGTTGAGATCAGCGTCCGCAGCCCCGCCGGCAGCGGGCCGTACTCCACGCTGAACCCGCGCCAACTTCTGACGGCGTCGCCCTACGCGCTGTACGCACTCAACGGCAACCCCGGCCCCGCCGGCCCGCAGGGCCCCGTTGGTCCGCAGGGCCCCCAGGGTGTTCCCGGCGCGACGGGTGCCA
>CAYZFW010000194.1:0-5805 GCA_964477615.1 uncultured Phycisphaeraceae bacterium
AGCCTCGCCAGCAGCATGCAGGCCATGGCCTCGACGCTCGTTTGTGACTTCTACCGCCCGCTCCGCCCCGGCCGCGATGAGAAGCACTACATGCGTGTCTCCCGCGGTGCGGTCATCGGCTGGGGCGTGCTGCTCTCGGGTTTCGCCGTGCTGTGCATCGGGCTGCAGGAATCCAGTGGCAAGGGGCTGATCCCGTTCGCCATGGAGGTAATGCTGTACGCCTACACCGGCATGCTCGCGGTGTTTCTCACCGCCATCTTCACCAATCGGGGCAGCGGCCCCAGCGCCGTCGCGGCCCTGATCGTCGGCTTCGTCGCCGTGGGCCTGATGCAACTCGGCCCCATCGCCCGGAAGCGGTGGTTCGATCTCGACATCATCACCCTGTCGCTGGGATGGAAGATGTTCTTCGGAACCGCCGCGGCCCTGGCCGTCTGTCTGTGCGGGAAGCCGGCCCCACTCCCATCGCCCTCCCGTGCTACGGCGTGAATCCACACATTCAAATGAAAAACCAACCCTGCTTCACAGATCCGGCGCTACTCCGTGGCACCGAAGTCCGCGCCACGCGGACTTCGGCGCCGATCTCGCGGCGCGTCCTCATCCGCGCGGCAGTCGTCAGCCTGTCCGCCCTCTACATCCCTGCGTGCCAACCCGCACCCCACACCGACTCTCCAATAAGGTCATCAGCAGCAGAAGTAGCCCCCACCACCGCCCACCTCCCGCCGGCGACGATCATCCTCGTCCGCCACGCCCACCGGGCGACCGACCCGGCGAACCCCAAAGACCCTCCGCTCTCCGACGAAGGCTTCGCCCAAGCCCAACTTCTGGAGTGGGCGACGCGCGACGCCGGGCTTGACCGCATACTCATCAGCGACATGAAGCGCACCCGTCAGACCGCCGGCCCGACCGCCGCCGCGGCCCCGACCACGCTCGTCCTCCGCGAGGGCGGCGACTACCGGCACGACGCCGAGCCCGCCGAGGTGGCACGCGTCATCCTCAACGCCGCCACCCCCGGCACCACCACGCTCGTCGTTTCGCACTCCCACCACATCCCGGCCCTCTTGAAGTGTCTGGGCAACTGGGACTTCCCCGATTACCGCACCTTCACCGAGGCCGACTCCTACCGCTTCCTCTTCATCATCACGGTCAACCCCGACGGGACAAAGTCGCTCATCCGCGCGGGCTACCCACCGCTCGGTCCGTCGCAAGCGACACGCGAACCGTGAAGGGACCGAAGACGCTGACGGACCCCCGTGCGAAGACGTGCGTGCCGCGGCCCGTCCGCCGGGAGTGGGTCGTTGCGATGCCGCACCGTTGTGCCGATGATCGGCCTCCGTGGTAGGGGAGCGGGGAACCACCGCGAGTGGTTGCCACGCCGAACACCGCCACGCTCACCCGGCGGCCATCAAGGCCTCAATCCTGCGGCGGCGTTTCTGGCGGTGTGGGTACGTTCGCCTCGCCCGCATCGCCCCCTTTGCGCTTTGCCAACCTGATTTGTTCAATGAGGCCTTGCACGATCTCCTCCGGGAAGACACGCCGCAGCGCGTCGTGCCCGTGCTCGCCCAAGGCGACCAGGGCCGTGAGCGTGGCCACAGTGTCCTGATGCGCTGGCCCGACGGTGCGCAGGAGGATCTCAAGAGCCTCAAGGTAGCACGCCGCAGCCGCCTGAGTGTCCCCCAGGGCTTGCAACGCGCTGCCCACGTTGCCAACAGCGATGGCGACGTGCGACTGCTTGTCCCCGAACGCACTCCGAAAGATGCGTTCCACTTCGCGGTACTTCTCCAGTGCCCCCCGGGCGTCCCCCAGCGTCTGCATCGCGCCGCCCACGTTGTTGATGTCGGTGGCGACCTCGGGGTGATTGTCGCCGTAGACCGCACGGTCGATCCGCTCCGCCTCGCGGTACTTGTCCAGCGCCCCTTGGGCGTCCCCCAGGGCTTTCATCGCGCTGCCCACATTGTTGACGCCCGTCGCGACGCTGGGGTGGTGGTCGCCGTACACAGCGCGGTCGATCCGCTCGGCCTCTCGGTACTTCTCCAACGCCCCACGGGCGTCCCCCAGAGAGTGCATCGCGGTGCCCACGTTGTTGACGCGGACCGCAACGCTGGGGTGGTGGTCGCCGTAGACAGCGCGGTCGATCCGCTCGGCGGTTTGGAACGCGTCCAGCGCCTTGCGGAAATCGCCTGTGTCATGCAGGACACGCCCGATGAAGTTGAGACTCTCGGCCACGCGGGCATCGTGCTCGCCAAAGGCCCGGAGATTCGCGTCCAGGGCCAACCGGAACATCTGCATCGCGCCCTTGTGCTGCGCGGCGACGCCCAGCGCCGATCCGACTGTGTGCAGCGCGTCGGCAAACGGGCCGGTTACCGCCTGGTCAGCCGGGGCGTTCTGGTGCAGGCCACCGAGACGCTGCATCAGGGTGAACGCGTCCTCCGGCCGCCCCCGACGGAAAAGCCGCTGGATGACCTTGCCCAGCAGGCCGGCCTCGGTCTGTGGTGGCAGAGCCGAAACAGCGCACGCGGTCCAGAACTGGTCCACCTGCTTGTGGTGGGCAAAGTCGCGCACGGCGAAGTCCACGAATTCCAAAGCGGCCGCCGGCGCATGGCGCAGGGCGGCACAAATCAGCCGCCTGGTGTCCCGCACCACCGTCTGCCCCGTGCTCCCTTCGCACGAGAGTTCCCCCGCCAACCGGTCGAGCACGAAACGCTCTCCCAGGAGGTCGGGGGTGATCGGGGGCAGATGCGGCATCGCCCCGGCGATGCCGCTCGGGCCACGCACCGGCCCGCCCGCGAAGGCGGCCATATGGGCCGCGCCCGCCAGTTCGCCGGCCTCGCCCGTGGGGAGCAGGCCGTCGGCGGCGAGATCGCCGAAGGGCGTCGAAGCCGGATCGACCGGCAACGCCAGGCCCTTGGTGAGGGTCGCCAGCACCGCGGCGTGGACGTGGCACTCCCGCACGCCCGCGGCTTGCCAGTGGCGCCTTTCCTCCTTGAGCACCCAGTCCAGGAGCTGATCGCCCGTCCAGGTCTCCACCTTGTCGAGGCCGACCTGCGAGATGGCGTAGCCCAGGACGCAGGCGTAGAGAGGCCGCGCCCGCCACTGGTAGCCCATCGAAGTGGGCGTGAAATACGCGGGCTGGGGGTCGATGGTGCGGAGGACGGCGTAGGCGCGATCCAGGTCGGGCATGCCGCCGGTGAACCAGAAGTGGGCAAACCCGATGAGAGAGCGCAAGTCGGCCTCGTCGAGCGGTGGCATCGCCCCGTCGGAGAGGTGCTCGCGCTGACCGATCGCGGAAGCGCCGCCCGAAGCGAGACCTTCCTTGAGCTGCTTGTCCAACGACTCCGTGCGGGAACGGTCGAGAAGAAGCACCCGGACAGGATGCGGCAGGCTGGAGGCCCGCCTCGCCAGATGCTCGATCACCCGCGCCGGGCCCCACGGCCCTCCGTCGGGGCGGTCCGGTCGATCGCCCGCGTAGTCGATGACGATCAGCGTTGGACGATCGATGTCCCACCGGGCCCAGTCGTGAAAGGGCTCGCTGATCTCGAGGCGGCCCGCTTCCCAGCCGAGCGCGCGGGCGTCGATGCACAGCTCGTGCGCAAGCCGCGACTTGCCGCAACCGCCTTCGCCGTGCATCCACCACCACGCGAACTTCTCTTTGTTGGAGGCCGCGGAGATGTTGGGAGCACGCAGGAACCGGTGCAGTTCGATCAGCAGCTTCTCCCGGCCGAGCAGCGGCACGAACCGCTGGCTGAAGACAAATGGATTGCCCCGCGCATCGCCGGGCTGGAGGTCGGCTTCCGGCAGGCACAGCGTGGGCCGGCGCCTGACCATCTCTTCGACGCGGGCGAGCACACTCTGCAACAGGGCCAGAGACCGGGTGTCATCGCGCTGGCGGGCCAGGATCTGCTGCACGTCGGCACGGGTGAGCCTTGCGAGGCGGCTGATCTCCGGGAGGCGGGTTTCGACACTCCGCTGGAGCGCGACGACAAGCCGCGTGTTCCCGTCCAGCATCGCCTTGATCTGGTCCTGCGTGCCCGTGAGGAGGACGGCGAACTGGACAAGCGGGTTGGATCGATCCGCCGAGCCAATCGCTGCGGAAGAGAGCCCGTTCCGCGCGAGCAACTCTTCGAGTCCCTTTCGCCAATCGCCCTGTTGGCGCACCATTTGCTCGACGAAGGATCGGATCTCGCCGCACTCCTTCTCGTGCTTGGCATCGTTCAAGAACCCGATGGCGCTCACGGCGCTCGCAGCGATGCCGAGGGATGCCATGGTCAGTGAGACGACACCCAGAGACCCAAGGTCCGCCGCCGTGGCGACGCCGGCCAACAACACTTGCAGCAGTGCCGGGGTACTGCCCAAGATGGTGCGCGAAGGCGACATCCCTTAATAGATAGTATTCGCATGCGGACTCAGGCGCGGATGCCATCGCGTTGGACCCAGTTCATCGCGAGCGAGAAGGCGACACACCCGGCCCCCGAACGACTCAACCGCACTCCGTCTCGACAAGGCTGGCTATGTGGCCATTCACCCATTCCACAAACACCGATGGCCCCGGCACCTGCCGAGGCCATCAAGCGTTCAAAGTCGGGGTGACAGGATTTGAACCTGCGACCTTCTCGTCCCGAACGAGACGCGCTACCAAACTGCGCTACACCCCGATCGGTGTTGAGCCGGAGTGTAGGGGCGCGGCAGGGGTGAGGCAAACGTCTCGCTTTGCACCGCATCGCTGCATTTCTGCGTACCCGTAGAGTTCACCATGGCCTCATGCTTCCGCACCATTCTTCGGTGAGCTGCGGCGTGAACAGACTGCATTGACCGCGACACCCAATCCCGTCACCCGCGGGCCGTCTTCGTGCCTCCGTGCCTGCGTCTCTCCGTGCCTTCCCTCTACATCCGAGCCCGGTTCGCCGCATGAACAAGGTCTTTGACTCGGACAGGGTCGGGTGGGTTCTTCCAGTCGCCGCGCTGCTTGTACCAACTGCCCACGATCACCGCGTCAGCGTACTGAAACAGTTCGCGCATGGTGTCAGGCGTCGCGCCGCTGCCGACGCACAGCGCGAGTTTGGTCGCGAAGCGGACCTCGCGGACGTCGTCGACGCTCGTGGGCCGACCCGTGGCGGTGCCGGTGACGATCACGCCGTCGGCGCCGAAGAACTCCGCCGCGCGGGCCGTTTCGTCGAGTCCGACGTCGGCGGTCAGCGCGTGCGCCGAGTGCTTTTTCTTGATGTCCGCGAGCACCTTCACGTTCTCAGCGCCGATGGCCTTTCGGTACCGCAGCAGCGGACCAGCGTCGGCCGAGGGGATCAGCCCCTCATCGGCCACGCTCGCGAAGACAAACCCCTCGGCCCTGATGAACTGCGCTCCCACGGCGTGCGCCACCGCCAGCGCAGCCTTGTTTGCGCCCGCCAGAATCTGTACACCCAGCGGCACCGACACGGCCTCGCGCACCGCGTCGGCCACCACCGTCATCGCACTCACGATCTCCGGGCCGACGTCACGCATCAGATACGGCGTGTCGTGCATGTTCTCGATGATCAGCGCATCAAACCCCGCCTCGGCCAGCAGCCAGGCCTCTTCAACCGCTTGGCCGGCGATGCGGCTGACCGAGAGTTCCGAGTTGGGCGTGCCCGGAAGGGCCGGCACGTGCACCATGCCGACGAGGGCTTTGGGGCTGCCGAAGATGTCCACGCCGTGGGCCATGGGGGGAGGATAGCGGGCATGGCGCTCGGAAGTAAAGCGGTTTACCGACGGGGCTCTGGGCTGCTGTTCAGCCGAGGTACCATCCGCACCTTCCGAAAGGAGTTTCACATGCTG
>CAYZFW010000195.1:0-5783 GCA_964477615.1 uncultured Phycisphaeraceae bacterium
TCACAGTTTCAGGTCTTCCCGAACGTCTTCGGTGATGTCCGCCGCTTTGGGGAACGCCAGCACCGGGCGCGACAGCACGTCGCGGATAGTCGCCTGCACCGGGCCGTCCTGGAACTTGTCGTCGGGGCGCATCGACGAGATCACGTACGTGTAGCCCTTCTTCTCGGCGATCGCTGCCGCGGAATCGCGGACCATCTGGTAGCACGCCTTGAGTTGCTCGCCGACCTTGATCTCGGCCTTCTGCGCGGCCTCGCGCTGCTTGGCCCCCAGTTCGTTCCGCAGGCGGATGTAGTCGTTGCGCATCGGCGGGAAGTCCGGCGACTTCTCGTCCATGCCCTGCAGTTTCTTCTCGAGTTCCTGAATCGCTTCGATCGCCGGGCGGATGAGGTCCTTGTTCAGGGACTCGTCCAGTTCGTCACGCTCGGGCTTGAAGCGCGGCGAGTCCATCAGTTCATCGCTGATCTTCATCAGCGACACCACCGCGATCTTCACCGGACCGTCGGCCGAATCCACCGCCGGCGCGTCGACCGCGGCAACCGCCCGGTTCCCGAGCCCAACCGGCGAGCCGCACAGCGCCATCACCGCCACCACCATCGCCCCGGCGGAGAGGGTGTACATCACGAATCGCTCGCTCAGTCGCATGCATGCTCCAATCGTCTGGCCCACAGCGGTGGGGGGGTGGTGGTTCGAACTCGGCTGGTTCCTGCTGCGTGAAGCGCAGCCGCGAACCATAGCCCGGTGGGGCGGGCTTCCAGCCTGCCTTGTATGCTGTACTCCGGCTGGAGGAACTACTTCACCGGCACGTCGCGGATTTCCGTCCGCACGTCCCACAGTTCCGGGAACAGTCGGGCCTCGACCATCCGCCGCAGGAACGGGACGCCGGACGACCCACCGGTGCCGGTCTTGAAGCCGATGATGCGTTCGACGGTCTTCATGTGCCGGAAGCGCCACAGGCTGAACTGCTGGTCCACATCGACGAGTTTCTCGCACATCTCGTAGGCGTCCCAGTCGCCATCGGGGTGCTCGTAGATGCCCTGAAAGACCTTGATGAGCTCGGGGTTCGCCTCGTAGGGCTTGGACCAATCACGTTCGACGCAGGGGGCTGGGACGGCCTTGCCGCGGCGCGAGAGGTGACGCAGGAACTCGTCGTAGAGGCTGGGTGATTTCAGATCGGCCATGAGCGGTCCGTGCAGCGCCGGCTGGTGCTGGAAGACCCGCAGCGCGTTCTCGTCCTTGTTGCCGAGCAGGAACTCGATGGTCCGGTATTGGTGGCTCTGGAACCCGCTCGCTGGCCCGAGCACGGCGCGGAACTGGGCGTACTCCGTCGGCGTCAGCGTCTCCAGCACCGCCCACTGGTTGAACAACTGCGCCTGGATCTGCTTCACCCGCGCGAGAATCTTGAAGCAAGGCTCAAGGTGCCCGGCACGGACCCGCGCGATCGCCTCACGCAGTTCGTGGATCACCAGTTTCATCCACAGCTCACTCGTCTGATGCTGGATGATGAACAGCATCTCGTCGTGGTGCTCGGGCTTGGACAGCGGCGACTGCGCTGACAGCAGCACATCGAGGCGCAGGTAGTCGGAGTACGTCAGCCTCCCCTTGAGGTCCGTTTTGATGGTCGACTCGAACTCCCGTGCGCTCATACCGGGCCTCCGTGGTTGCAAGCACCCGCCGAAGACTACCGCACACCGTGCCATCAACGTGGCCCGGACCACCGAAGTCGGTAGCCCGATGCCGACTTCGGTGCTTCCGTTCGACATTGAGACTTCTCGCCGATCACGACTGAGACTCAATCTCACTAGCCCGATCCCCCGTCGTTTGCACCCCCATCGAACCGGGGGTAGCGTGTGGCTTATGAGCGCCACGACCACCGCCCCCAACGAGCCCGTCCTGCCTGATGTGAAGATGCACGCCGTGCGCCCCACGGAGCCGGTGTTCGCCACCATCACCAAGAACGAGCGTGCGACCGTCAGCAAGAAGACGGCGTCGTACATCCGCCAGGTCGAGTTCGATGTGTCCGGGACCCCCTTGGAGAAGGTGTGCAACCCCGGCCAGGCCATCGGTGTGCTCGTCGACGGCGTCGATGCCAACGGCAAGCCGCACAAGCCACGCCTCTACTCGCTCTCGTCTCCCAAGGACGGCATCGACGGCAACGGCAAGGTCTACTCGGTGACGGTGAAGCGCTCCATCGATGAGCACTGGGACAACGGCAAGCTCTTCCTCGGCGTCGCCTCCAACTACCTCTGCGACCGCCAGGTGGGCGACAAAATCAAGGTTTCCGGTCCCAATGGCAAGCGGTTCCTGCTCCCCGCCGACCCCAACAAGCACGACTACATGTTCTTCGCCACCGGCACGGGTATCGCCCCGTTCCGCGGCATGATCATCGACCTCGCCAAGCAGAAGTGCACCAGCAAAATCACCCTCATCATGGGCGCACCCCACGCGTCCGACCTGCTGTACCACGACTTCTTCCTCGACATGCAGTCGAAGAACCCCAACTTCACCTACCTCACGGCCATCAGCCGCGAGAAGCAGCAGGACGGGCACGACCAGCTATACGTCCAGGACCGTCTCCGCACCAACCGCGACCAGCTTCTGGCCCAGATCTCCAGCGACCGCAACCTGTTCTATGTGTGCGGCCTCTCGGGCATGGAACTGGGCATCTTCCAGCAGCTCGCGATGATGCTCCAGGGCAGCACCCTCGAGCAGTACATCCAGTGCGACCCCCAGGCTCTGCGGGACATCCGCCACTGGAAGCGCGAGATGCTCCACAAGGAAATCCGCCCCACCCGCAGGTTCCTCATGGAGGTCTACGCGTAGCGTCGGTACGTCGGTTCTCCCACCCGCCTCCCCGGCTTCTCTTGACCCGATTCCCCGTCCGACCGATACCCTTTCTGTCAACCCATCCAAGCACTCCGACGCATTCCTCAGCGTCCTCCGCGCCAACCAGTCCCCCGCGCGGTGAATCCCCCAAGGAACACGACATGGCCCACGTCATCACCGAACCTTGCATCGGCACCAAGCAGACCTCCTGCTGCGATGTCTGCCCCGTGGACTGCATCCACCCCAAGAAGGACGAGCCTGACTTCGCCGGCACGACCCAGCTCTACATCGACGCCAACACCTGCATCGACTGCGGCCTGTGCGTCGACGAGTGCCCCGTCAAGGCGATCTTCCCGCAGGACAACGTCCCGGCCGAGTGGCACAAGTACATCCAGATCAACGCGGATTACTACGCGAAGAAGTGAGCGGACGAGGGTGGGAGCCGAGAGCTCCGCTCAAAGCTCATATCTCAAGGCTCAGAGCTCAAATCAAGTCATCGCACGTCAGCCCGACGCCGCTCGTCGGGCTTTTCATGCGCGCGGTCTCTCACAGGTGCCTGAGCCCATTCCGAATTTGAGCTTTGAGCTGTGCCATCTGAGCTTTGCGCACCCCCTACCCTCCCCCATGCCCCCGGTCGATCTCTCCGGCAACGCCCGACTCCCTCAGATCGTCGAACTCCTCGACGTGATGAGCCGCATCAAGGACCCGCTGGAGATGCAGCGTGAGTACAACTCGCGCATCCGCCGCATCCAGAACAGCGCCGGCTACGTTGCTCTGAGTGTCCGGAACCTCCCCTCGGGGTTCTACCGCATCACGCGCATGACGCTCGACTCCGCGGCCCCCGCCGTCTGGCAGGACAACTGGAAACTCGGCCACACCCTCCCGCTCTACACCGGCGGGTTTCTTGGCGACATCGTCGCCACCCCCGAGCCCAAACTCTTCCATCATCTCAACGTGCAGGACGACCCGGTCCTGGGCGACCTGCTCCGAGACCTGGGCTCCGCGATGGCCATCCCCCTCTACGACGCAGGGCTGGTGCAGAACTGGGGCGTGATCTTCCGCCACGACCCCACGGGCTTCTCGGAGAAGGAACTCGAAGACCAGCTCGTCCGCGGCAATCTCATCGGCGGCATGGTCAAGAACCTCGTCAACGTCCGCCGCATTGAGGAACTGAACACCCAGCTCTCCGAGCAGATGCAGCAGGTGGCCAACATCCAGCGGTCGCTCATCCCGCAGAAGCTCCCCGATGTCCCGGGCGTCTCGCTCGCCGCCAGCTACATCACAAGTAATCAGGCCGGCGGCGACTACTACGACTTCTTCGACATGGGCCACGGCAAGTGGGGCGTCGTCGTCGCCGACGTTTCCGGGCACGGTGCCGGCGCCGCCACCGTCATGGCGATGCTCCAGACCATCCTCCACGACTACCAGGACCGGCACAAAGGCCCGGGGGCCATGCTCACCCACGCCAACCGCCAGCTCATCCGCAAAAACCTCGACGGCAGTTTCGTCACCGCGTACATGGGCGTTCTCGACCAGGACCGGAGAACGCTCACGTTCGCCAACGCCGGGCACATGAACCCCGCTGTGCGCGCCCACGATGCCGGGGTGCGCGAAATCCCAAGCCAGGGCGGCGTGCCGCTGGGTGTCCTCGACGATGCGGAATACAACGCGGAATCCGCCGCACTCAATGCCGGCGAGACGGTGGTGCTTTACACCGACGGCATCACCGAAGCCTTCAGCCCGCCGCCCGATAAGCAGATGTTCGGCACCAAGCGGCTGCTCCGCGCCCTCGGCTCAGCCCCGCCCGACCCGGCATCGGTCATCGACAACATCCACGCCAACCTCCACGCCCACACCAACTCATTCGAACGCGCCGACGACCAGACACTCGTTGCCATGCAACTCAGAGAGTGACGGCTGGTGCGCATCAATTGTCAGCGGGAGTCTTAGGAATCTCCGTCCCGTCTGACAAAGCACTCCCCATCCCCGTATTAGACTCCGCAAGACTCAAGACTCAAGGCTCAAGACTCAAACCGTTATCCAGCCCCGATGACCTGGTACGAACCCCAAGGCCTCCAGTTTGAGTGCACGATGTGCGGCGCCTGCTGCTCCGGCGGCGAGGGCTTCGTGCTGTTCACGGACGCCGAGGCGGAGGCGATCGCCCGCCGGCTGAAACTCACCGTCCCGGAATTCCTCGCCCGGCACACCCATATGACCGAGGCCGGCCGCTCGCTGAAGGAAACCCAGACTGAGCACGGCCTCGACTGCGTGTTCCTCGACCGCACCACCATCCCCGGCAAGGCGGTGTGCTCGCTGTACGAGGACCGCCCAACGCAGTGCCGCACGTTCCCATTCTGGCCCGAGCACATCGAGTCCCGACGGGCTTGGCAGCGCCTGAGCAGGCACTGCGAGGGGATCAACCGAGGGAACTTCGTGCCGGTGGAATCGATCCGGATTCAGCGGGACCTGCAGCGCGGGGTGGACCTGACCCGGCCCGGTTGACGCGGTTTCGAGCGGAGCACAGCTGAAACCAACTCCTCACCCTTGCGCGGGCTCGATCATGTCCCATTTGTTGCCGTAGAGGTCCTCGAACACCGCAACCGTGCCGTAGGCCTCATGCCGTGGCGGCTCGATGAACCGCACCCCTTTCGCCAGGTACGCGGCGTGGTCCCGCGCGAAGTTGTCGGTGTGAAGGAACAGGAAGACGCGCCCGCCGGTCTGGTTCCCCACGCTCGCCAGTTGTGCATCGCCCATGGCCCGCGCCAGGAGGATCGAGCAGCCCCGGTCCAATCCCCGGGCCCCCTGCCCACCCGTACCCCCGCGCGGCCGAACCAGCACCCAACGCTTCCCCCCGCCGCGCGGCTCATCGGCGATGAGCTCGAACCCAAGCACGCCGGTGTAGTACGCGATGGCTTCGTCGTAGTCGCGGACGGTGAGGGCGATGTGGGCGAGGTGTTGGG
>CAYZFW010000196.1:0-5781 GCA_964477615.1 uncultured Phycisphaeraceae bacterium
GGAGGCACAAAGGCACGGAGGCACGCAGAATGAGAAGCTCCGTACTTGGAGACACCGAAGTACATCCCCAGCGACCCGGTGCGTCGCCTTGCCTTCGTGCCTCAATGCCTTCATGCCTTCGTCCCTTCCCTACCGCAGCGTCTCGTCCGGCAACATCGAGCTGCGGACACGCACCGGCGCGTCTTCCTCGTCTTTGATGCTCGCCAGCATCTCCGCCCCGATGCGGGTGGCCATCTCGTCGAACTTCAGCACCGCCGGCCCCACCTCAACTACCAGCCCGGGGGTGATGGTCAGTTCGCGGATGCGCTGCCCGCGGACCAGGCAGCCGTGGGTGCTGTTGAGGTCGCGGATGACCCAGTGGCGGTCGTCCAGTGGTTCGATCTTGGCGTGCTCGCGCGAGACCGACGGCATCGGGATCTGGATCTCGCACTCCGGGCTGCGACCGATCCGCACCGACCGCCCGCCCGACAGCTCGAGCCGCTTGATCACCTTGCCGTCTTTGCCCGCGATGGTCAGTTCGAACATGGGAACCTGGTCCTTGTACGGGCCCGCATCGGCTTCGGCGTCAAAACGCCACCGCCGAAACGCCCGTGAAACTCGTCCGAGGGGGAAAAATCAGCGTATCAGACCGGGTGGGGTCGAATGCTCGGACAAGTTGTCGCGCCAGCGCGTGATTCCGGGACGGCGTCTTGGAACGCTCCCTGACCTGACTACCACAAGTATACGGACGATCAGCCCCGGCGGTTGTGTCCCCGATGCCGTCCCACGCGACGCGTCCGGATAATCCCCGCCTCCGAGGCCACGCTGGAACAGGGGATTATGAGTCCCCTGTTGATTCGCCATGCGATGCGAATCGTGGGGGTGCAAACGGAATCCGCCCCGGGGACGCGAGATTGTCGAACCCGACCCCGCCGCGACGGTGCAAACCATCGTCCCCGTGTGACTGCCACAGGGTGCCCGTCACGCGGCTCATTCCTCAAAGAACCATTGCGACGGCGGATTTGTTCGTCGATGCCACCCGTGTCGAGCGTCACGTTCCGGCGCGTGCCGGGGGGCGGGGCGGATTCTGGGGGGACGACGATCAGGAGGTTCGCATGGGACTCCGACTTGGCGAAGTGATGGTGGCGCAGGGGCTGCTCACCGAGCACCAGGTGCAGCAGGTGCTCCACCACCAGAAGCACGCGCACCGCCCCTTCGGGGTGCTGGCCGAGGACCTGTTCGGCATCTCCGAGGACGAGGTCGAACGCGCCTGGGTGGCCCAGTACGCCAGTCTGACGCGCCACGTGAACCCCGGCGATGAGAAGATCGACGCCGAGGCTCTCCGACTCGTCGACCGGCGGCAGGCGTGGCAGTTCAAGGTGCTGCCCCTTCGCTTCGACGGCGACGAACTCATGATCGCCACCACCGCCGAGCACCTGGTGCGGGCGCTGCGGTTCGCATCGCGGTGCGTCCCGCGGGCGTGCTATTTCGTGCTGACCGAGCCACGCTCGCTGGGCGAAGCGCTGGTGAAGTACTTCCCCATGGCGGGGATGACCGCCGAGAGCGTCGAGAAGCCCGTGCGCGTGGCGTTGGGCAAGGCCGGGTGAGGGGAAGTGGACACGTGATCTCGTCAGGCCGCTTCGACGCCGTGATTTGACCACTTCCTGGGATCGCCCAACGTACACGGCTCCGTCATCACACCGCCGCGGGCACCAGCCCGAACCACTTCTTCAACACCCATCGCCCAAGATAAATCCCCGGCGTGAGCGCCACGGCGATGAAGAACTTCAGCACGTACCCCGTCGCCGCCGTCTTGAGCACGAACTCCAGCCCCGCCGTGGGCTGGCCCATCAGCAGCGGGAGGCCCTGGAAGAACAGCCACGTCACCACGAAGCTGTCGAAGACCTGCGAGATGACGGTGCTGCCGGTGGAACGGAGCCACACCATCCGCTGCCCCGTGAGCCGCTTGAAGAAGCCGAAAAGGCCGATGTCGAGCATCGACCCCGCGAGGAACGCGATGATCGATGCGATGTACATCACGCTTGAACTGCCAAAGATCGTCTCGAAGCTCTTGTCGTCGGCGGTACCGGGGATACCCTCGAGGATGGGCAGTTCGCGGGCCGCCCAGATCAGCACGAACGCGAGCGCCGCCATGGCGAAGGCGACCCACGCCACGCGCCGCGCCGCCTTCTTGCCGTAGTACTCGTTCAGCAGGTCGGTCAGGAGGAACGTAATGGGGAACGGCAGCATCCCGGCGGTGTGCGAGATGGGGATGGTCCAGTCGGGGCCGAGGTTCAGTTCAAACCGGAAGAGCTTCACGCCGACCACGTTGGCGATCAGCAGCGAGGTGATGAACACGCCGGAGAGCCAGAGGTAGACGCGGGCCCGCACGTCCATCGCAAAGGGCTCGGGGGATGTCGGCGGGGGTTGCGACATGCAAAGCCTGACGGGTGGCATGCTCACGTCCGCGTGAGCATGATCCTGGGTTCACGAAGTTGCGCCGGTGGTCAACTCAACGGTCGCGGGCGGCTGCACCGACTTGTCCTCGCGTGCCGCCTGCTGGTGCAGGCGCTTGGCTCGGTGCTTCGACCAGTCGTCGACTTTCAGATCGGGCGACTGCGGGCCGTCGTGGACACGCAGCAGGTCGTATGAGTTGTCGCGCTGGGCGGGGATGAACCCCGCGGTGCGGATCAGCCGGCACAAGACGGGCTCGTTCAGGCAGTACGTCGTCCCCGCGGACGAGACGACGTTCTCCTCCATCATCACGCTTCCCATGTCGGTGGCGCCGAAGTGCAGGGCCACCTGGCCGATGTGCGGGCCCATGGTTACCCAGCTTGCACCGATGGAGTAGATGTTGTCGAGCACAAGGCGTGACAGCGCCTGCGTGCGGAGATAGTCGGTGGAACCCGACATCTTCAGCCGCCGGCCGAACTCCTTGTGAGCCGACGCCGAGCCGTCGCCCATCAGGTTCGCCACGACGTCGCCGGGGAACGGTTCTCCCAGTTCTCCCGGCTGCTGGCCCCACTCCTTCAGCCTCCCCAGCGGCGTGTTCTCACGCTGGAAGGGCCAGGAGATGAAGGCCTTGTAGTGGCCGCGAGGGGGAAGAAGTGGCCGAGTGGTCAAGTGGTCAAGCGGTCGAGTGCCGGAAGAAGTGCTCGCATCGAGCACTTGACCACTCGACCACTTAGCCACTTCGCTACTTCCCTCCAAAGCCCGGTCCTGCCACCGCCGCACCATCAGCATGTGGTGCACCCGGTCCGCCGCCCCTTCGATGTGACCGAACATCATCGTGGCGCTGGTGAACATCCCGAGCGTGTGCGCCACCCACATGGTCGTCAGCCACGCCTGGGCGTCGCACTTGCCCAGGCCGATCTTGCGGCGCACCGGACCCGCGAAAATCTCCCCCCCACCCCCGGGCAGCGAGTCCAGCCCCGCGGCCCGAAGCCGTGACATCACATGCCGCAGTTTGTCCTCCAGCGTCGCTCCGGGCGGATCAAAGAAGTGAACAAACTCAATGAACTCCGGCGGCGAGAAGCCGTGAACATGAACGTGCGGGAAGCGGCTCTTGATGCCGTGGAGCAGCTCCTCGTACCACTCCAGCGGCAGCGCCGGGTTCATGCCGCCCTGCATGAGAATCTGCGTGCCGCCGATGGCCACGAGCTCGGCGATCTTCTCGAAGATCTGCGCGTGCTCGAGCGTGTAGGCGTCGTGCTCGTGCCCGTCGCGCCGGAACGCGCAGAAGGTGCACTTGGCGTTGCACACATTCGTGTAGTTGATGTTGCGGTCGATGACGTACGTGCGGATGCGGTCGCCGTGGAGGGTGCGGGCCCGCAGGTCGGCATAGCGGCCGAGGGTGAGCAGCGGGGCCTTGTGGTAGAGCGCCAGCGCCTGCTCGCCCGTCAGCCGGGCGTGGCCCAGCGCGACATCATTCAGGAACGACGGGTCCAGCGCATCCGCGCCGGGCACCTCGGGGGGTATCCCATGAGGGCCAGCTGTTCCCCGGACAGCCACAGGCGGTTGGCCCTGTTGGGAAGGGCCACGGGCGGCGGGAGACGCGGCGTCAGAAAGGGTGCCAGAGGTCATTTCAGGGGCATGGTACGGCCCCAACGGCCATGCGTCATCCAATTTTCATATTTTTCTGAAAGTTTGTGCGGGACATGTCAACCTTGAGAGCCGCCGATGTCACCCGAAGTCGCCCCTCGGCCCCCTCGGACCTTCACTCGGGGCCGAGAAGGTCCGATTGTTTGAGGTGGAGAACCGCCCCGGGGACGTCCCGGGGGGTCAAGTTGAGAGCGGAGATTGCCGTGCCCGCGTCCGCGCGACCGCACATCTCGGCGGCCCTGCAGCACCTGCGCTTCGGTGCGACCCTTTGCGGGGGAGCACTGTGCCTTGCGCTGTTCGCTCAGCTCATCGTCTGGGGCTTTGTGCACTTCATGGACGTGCGGACGGAGCACCTCGGGCCCACCTCGGCCACTGGGTCGTCGCTGGCCGTCGTCACCCGCGCCACCCCGACCGGCCCCGGCGAGGCGGCGCTCGAAGAGACAAGCAAGTCCACCAGCACGCGCGGGGCGGGGCGGTCCCTGATCGATCAGGGCAACCGCCGCACGTCCGATTCCGCTTCACTCACCGAGAACACCCAGCCCCTCACACAGCCGCAGGGAGTGGAGGTGAACATCGTCCGCCCGAACCGTGACCTCGTCTTGTCACGCGGGGCGGGCCTGGTACCGACCATCGGGATCATCGCCGCCGTCACTCTCGCGCTGCTGATGTTTCAGGGGGTGATCATCGCCGGCGGGGCTCAGGCCCCGGGCGTCGAACTGTGCGTGACGTCCTCGTTCTGGGGGTTCGTGATCGCGCTGCTGTGCGTGCCCATGACGGCGCTGGTGCCCGAGTCGGCGTACTCGGGCGTGTTCGCCTCGTACCCCGTCATGGCCCAGACGGCGGACGCCTTCCGCAACGACTCCCCAACCGCGCTGTCCGCTCCGGCGTACTTCGGGCTGTACCTGCTCATGCCGATCCTCGTCGCCCTGGGCGTGGCGGCGTGCGTGCTGCGCTTCCGCGCGGGCGTGGAAGAAGGCGTGATCGTCACGAGTGTGAACCAGTTCGACGAGAAGATCGAGCGCGAGATCCGCACCAGCAAGTGGAACATCTACAACCAGCCGCGCACCATGGGCGCGCTGAACAAGGCCATGGGCGACCGCGTCAGCGGGCCCGGGCACTCGAGCATCACCGGGATGGCCGCGGGCGCCGAGAGCATGGGACCTGGACCCACAGGGCCGGGCGGGCAGGGCGGCGACGGGCCTGAATTGCCGCCGGGGATGGCGCTGCGGCGGCCGATCTGATGCCCCACGATCACCGGCTGTTTGTGCGATACTGGCGGGATGCGAACGAGGAACATCGGCGGATGGACGTGGTGTGTACTCAGCGTGTGGGCGTTCGTGTCGACCGCCGAAGCGCACGATTTCTGGGTCGAACCTTCCGCGTCGCGCGTCGCGGTCAATGAAGCCGTCAAGGCGTCACTCAAGGCCGGCATGGCGTGCCCCGGCGACGCGGTGAAGAGGAAGAACGAGCGTGTTGAGCGGTTCGAGCTGATCGGGCCGTCTGCGACGCTGGCTCTCAAGGGTGAGGAAGGGGCCGATCCCGCGGGCGTGGCAACGCCCGCGTCCTCGGGTCTCCATCGCATCGTCTACCGCGGCAAGCGTGTTTCCATCGAACTGGCCGCGAAGGACTTTGAGTCGTACCTCAAGGAAGAAGGGCTGGAGAAGATCAGCACCCTGCGCGCAGAGCGCGGCGAGTCGGACA
>CAYZFW010000197.1:0-5776 GCA_964477615.1 uncultured Phycisphaeraceae bacterium
GTTCACGGCGGCGTCGTAGTTCACGTCGGCGAGCGAACCGATGGTGGCGGGCTGGCCGAAGCGGGCGAGGAAGATCACCAGATCGGCGGTGTTGATCTGGTTGTCGTTGTTGAGGTCGCAGAAGCACTGCTTTGGTGTGGCGACGCTGGCCGGTGAGGCGCGGAGCAAGGCGATATCCGCGGCGGAGACGGCGTAGTCGTAGACCTGCACTTCGTCGATCTGGCCCTGGAAGTAGCCGGTCTCGCCGCCGCTGCTGAAGTAGATCCCGCCGACGAGGAACGAGGGGGTTGGGTGGGGGTTGGGTCCGTTGTTGGAGTTGGAGGCTTCGCGGACGCCGTCGACCCAGAGTTCGCGGAGGTAGCCGGTGCCGATGAAGCGATAGGTGGCGACGAGGTGGTGCCACTGGCCGTCGGTGAGGATCGTGCCGCCGTCGCAGGTCTGGCTGGGTGAGTCGTTGAGGTAGAACTGTCCACGCAGGGGGTTGGCGTACCCGCCGCCGAGATCGACGCTGAGAATGTAGCCGTTGCGGATGCCGGTGAAGTGGCGCGAGACGGCGACGTGCGGGTTGACGGTGTCGGTGGTCCGGACCCAGGCGGAGATGGAGAACTCGGGGTTGGCGTCGATGGCGTAGGTGTTGCCCATGGTGACGTAGCCGCCGCCGTGGGTGGGGAGGTTGACGCAGTTGCCCGAGATGCCGCCGGTGGCGAAGGCGGCGTTGCCGATGAGGGTGCCGCTGGCACCGCCGCCGCCCCCGCCGCTGTTTCCGGCCGTGGTACCGGAGGTCTCGTTGAATGACCACTGGCCGATGGGCTGAGCGTACGCTGAGGAGGCGGCGAGCAGGAGGGCGAGCATCGCCAAGCGCGCACAGCGAATGGCGGGTGAATTGGACAGGGCTGGCATCATTCTCTCTCCGGAGGACGTTCGGAACAGACGATTCAGGGCGAGCCGCGTGAGCGCGACCCCTGCAACAACGTACCTGCCCGGAGGCCCCCACTTCAAGGCTACCTTGGCACCAAGTGTGTGAATGTTCACGCCTCCTCGCGGTTCCCGGACGCTGAGGCGGTTCACGGACAGGTCAGGCTCGCGACGCACCCGAAAGTGGTTCGGGATTTGGCTGTCGCCGGGGAGGGGATGCTGCGAAACTATAGTCATGCCCACGCAACCTTCCCCGATGGCTGTTGCCCTCTCCGTCGCCTCGTTGTTCGGGTCGGCGGGAACGCAATCGGCGTGGGCTGAGGCGGTCGAGCCTGTCCACCTGCTGGGGTGCGACGCCTGCGCCGCCGCGAAGCGTCAGGCGGGCGAGGGTGCGCTGCGGCAACTGATGCTGCGGGCGGCACAGACGCGCGCCGGGGTGTTCGACGAAGTCCCTGACGACCGGGCGGTGAACACCACCTCCACCGATCTCATCAAGTACAACCTTGATATCACCATCGATCCGGTGGCGACGACCATCAGCGGCTCGAACACGCTCTCGTTCGTGGCGCTGCAGTCGATCTCGGCGGTGCAGGTGCGGCTGAGCAGCGCGTTCGCCGTGAACGCCTCGACGGGTGTGCAGGTGAACGGGGTGAACCGGACGTTCACGCGGTCGGGCGTGACGATGACGATCCAGTTGGGGCGGACGTACGCCGTGGGCGAGGCGTTCGATGTGAAGGTCACGTACTCGGGTGTCCCGACGACGGGCGGGTTCGGGTCGATCACGTTCCGCACGCGGACGAGCGGGGCGCGGGAGGTGTTCACGCTGAGCGAGACGGACTTCGCGCACACGTGGTTCCCGGCGAAGGAGAACAACCTCGACAAGTGCATCGCCGACATGCGCTTCACCGTGCCGAACACGATGAAGGTCGCGAGCAACGGGGTGCTGCAGTCGGTGACGGACGCGGGGGGCGGGCGGAACACCTACTTCTGGAAGACGAACCTCCCGACCGCGACGTACCTGTACTGCTTCAGCGCCACGAACTTCAACGAGTACACCCAGACGTGGAACTTCACGCCCGACTCGGGTCCGAGCGTTTCGATGCCCGTCTCGTTCTGGCTGTACCCCGAGAGCGACAACACCACGAACCGAAACGCGTGGTTCAACTGTCTGAACATGCTCACGGCGTTCTCGCCTGATTCGCGTCTGGGGCTGTACCCCTTCGCGAGCGAGAAATACGGGATGTACCAGTTCGGCTTCGGCGGGGGCATGGAGCACCAGACCTGCACGGGGCAGGGCACTTTTCAGGAATCCGTCACGGCCCACGAACTGGGGCACCAGTGGTTCGGCGACAACGTCACGTGCGCAACATGGAACCACATCTGGCTGAACGAGGGGTTCGCCACATACACCGAGGCGCTGTGGGAGGAGTGGAAGCCGGGCTCTTCGGGCCTGCAGGCGCTGAAGAACGCGATGGCGGCGCGGCGGCCGTCGAGCGTCAACGGGACCGTGTGGTGCCCCACCACCACCGACATGAACCGCATCTTCAGCACCACCTTCTCGTACCGCAAGGGCGGGTGGGTGGCCCACATGCTGCGCGGCGTGATGGGGGACGCGGCGTTCTTCCAGGCGATGAAGGACTACCGCACGATCTACGGCGGCGGCTCGGCGACCACCGAAGAATTGCAGGCGGTGTGTGAAGCGGTCCACGGCAGCAGCCTGGACTACTTCTTCCAGCAGTGGGTGTACCAGCCCGGGGCACCGACGTACCAGATCGCGTGGCAGAACGTGTCGGCGGGTTCCGGTGGCACGCAGAAGTACGTCGAGCTGTACATCAACCAGACGCAGAGCGCGAGTTACCCGCGCTACACCATGCCGCTGGACATGCGGCTGACCCCCGCTGTGGGGCCGATCACCACGCAGAAGGTGACCAACAGCGGCGCCACGCAGCACCTGCTCATCCCGGTGTCGGGGCAGATCAACAACCTGCAGATCGACCCGGACGTGTGGGTGCTGGTGCAGAGCCTGGGGTACATCGGCGTGCCGCCGAGCGGGCCGCCGAAGGTGATCGCGGCCTCACCCGCGCCCGCTTCGTCCGCTGTTTCGACGTCGGTGACGTCCGTTTCGGTCTCGTTCCATGAGGACGTAAACGCCAGCGCGGGGCAGTTCACGCTGACCGGCCCGGGCGGCAGCGTTCCGTTCACGTTCGCGTACGACGCGGTGAACTTTGTGGCGACGCTGACTCCGACGGCGGCGTTCGAGCCCGGCGCGTACACGCTGGCGGCGGCGCAGACCATCACCGCCGTGGCGGATGGGGTGCAACTCGACGGCGAGACGCCGGGGCTCTCGGTCCCGGGCTCGACGTTCCCCAGCGGCAACGGCGTGGCGGGCGGTGCGTTCACCATGGGATTCACGCTGACTGCGCCGCCGCCGCCGGGGTGTCTGGGCGACCTCAACGGCGACAACAGCGTGAACACGGCCGACCTCACGCAGTTCCTTGGCGGGTTCGGATCCACGGTCACGCCGGGGACCGGCGCCGACCTGAACAACGACGGCGCGGTGAATACGGCGGACCTGACGCTGTTCCTCGGAGCGTTCGGCGCGGCGTGCCCGTGACTGAGGCTCTAGTCCGCCGAGACGAAAGGTCGGATGCGTTCGAGAATCACCGGCCCGATGCCGCGGACCTTGTCGAGTTCGTCGATGGATCGGTACGGGCCGACGGTGTCGCGGCGCTCGATGATGCGTTTGGCGATCGAGGGGCCGATGCCGGGGAGGGCCTCGAGCTCGGCTTGCGTCGCGATATTGAGATTAAGTGTGGTGCGGTGGGCGGTGGAGTGGCCAGTGCTGGTCGTTGCTGATTCCGAGTTGCGAACACCATGCACGTCGGAGCTTTGAAGCGGCTGCGAGGTCCAGTTGGCCGCGATGCCGAAGATGCCCGCGAGGGTGAGCACGACCGCGGCGGCCTGGCGGGGCGGGCCGTGCGTCCAATCGTGGGCTTCACTTGCGCGGCGCTCAGGCACGGTCACCCCTCAGGCAGCGGTTCGCTCGGTGGCGGGGTTGGACTTGGCTTCAACCGCCTGTGACCCCGCGTCCGTGCTCGCGGCATCGGCCGTGGACTGCGGCGCCAGATCACCCAAACGCGCCTCACGCCTCATCTGGACCGCGGAGATCACCACGGGGATCATCGATGCGGCAACGATGAAGAGCACCACCATTGAGAAGTGCTCCCGCACGAAAGGAATGTTCCCGAAAAAATAGCCAGCGTCGCAGCAGACAATGACCCAAAGGGCCGCGCCGAGCATGTTGTACACCTGAAACCGAGCGAAGTTCATCTGCCCCGCCCCGGCGACAAACGGCGCCACGGTGCGAACAATCGGCACGAAACGCGAGATGACCACCGCTTTCCCGCCGTGCTTCTCGAAGAACGCGTGCGTGCGGTCGAGGTGCGACTGTTTGACGAATTTGACCCTTCCCGAGCGCACGGCTGCGAGTCCGATGCGTCGCCCGATGGCGTAGTTGACGGTATTGCCCAGAACCGCAGCGAGCGTCAGCCAGCCCATGAGCGGGAAGAGGCTGAGCAGGTGCCCGTCCGCGGGGTTAGCGCTCACCCGCGCGGAAATCGCCCCCAGAGCGAACAGCAGTGAGTCGCCGGGCAGAAACGGAAAGACCACGAAGCCCGTCTCGGCGAAAACGATGACGGACGACAGCAGGTAGGTCCAGGCACCGTGTGCATCGACGAACTTATCGAGGTATTGATCGAAGCTCGTGACGAGCGAGATAAGGTCGCTGAGTTGCATGCGGGGTGATCGCTTGGGGCGGCTGGATGCCGTGCTGAGGAGGTGGCAGGCCCGGCGGGAAGCTCGCGCGGTCCGTAGGGTAGTACGAACATCGTACGAACGGGGTCTTGGCGGGGACGGATTTCCCGTGTTTGTTCTGATTAAGGGACGCCGAAACAGCCGGTTGATCGCGCATGCTGGGCGATGCGGAAGAAATCGCTCAACGGGTGTGTGAGTGCGTCGCGCCTTTTCCGCCAATGGCTTGTGGCCCGTACGGGCCGCGAAGAACGCTGACCCACTCCAACCACCCCACAGAGGGAAGGAAAGAACCATGAAGACCCGCACGAACAACACGCTGACCGTTGCCTCGATCCTCGCGCTCGCCGCCGCCACCAACGCCGCGACCATCACGTTCAACCAGTACGACTGGCTGGCCGACGGCGGCGGGTACACGGCGTACAACTCCGAGTGGGGCTACGCCGGCATGAGTTGGAGCGCGTCCGATGCCTCCATGTTCGCCCAGGACAGCGAGGGCTACTTCGGCTTCGTGAACGTCTACACCGAGGTGCCCGGCAGCGGCGGCGCGGCGAACTGGGCCGTGCAGAACGTGCCCGTGCGGTTCTCATCGCCCGCCGAGCTCCAGGCGCGCCAGGGCGAGGGCTACCACTTCAACCTCGGCATCCCCCGCGGCTCGACGGCGGTGAGCAACCTCGGCTACAACGTCACCGTCTCTTCGGTCCCGCTCAGCACGATGGACGACCGCGGCACCGGGTTCTCGAACTCGGGCGCGGTCACCAAGCAGGAGATCCTCGTCGGCGGCGTGGGCTCCGAGCCCGGCGATCCCGACGGGCCATTCTCGGGCGGCACCGGACAGGCCGCCCCATCCTTCGCGCAGAACTACGACGGCGAGGGCACCATCGCCACCAGCGGCGAGCGCGGCGGCGGGGGCACCGGCGTCAAGCGGGCCAAGTCGGTCCTCGGCGACGGCAACGTGCCCAAGGTCAACGAGAAGAAGAACCACTGCGCCCCCGGCTCGGTCGCCCGCGGTATCCAGGGCCTGAAAGCCATCCACGGCCTGACCCTCACC
>CAYZFW010000198.1:0-2916 GCA_964477615.1 uncultured Phycisphaeraceae bacterium
AGGCCCGCGACAAGGTGAAGTACGGGCGCAGCGCCAAGAGCCGCAAGATCGAGGAGAAAGAGCGCGTGGCCACGGCGTACCACGAGGCAGGGCACGCCGTGCTGCAGGTCCTGCTGCCCGAGGGCGACCCGCTGCACAAGGTGACGATCATCCCGCGCGGGCAATCGCTTGGCGCAACCCTCAGCATGCCCGAGAAGGATCGCTACGGGTACTCCCGCAAGTGGCTGTCGTCGACGATGCGTGTGCTCTGCGGCGGGCGCATCGCCGAGGAACGCAAGACCGGCGACATCTCCAGCGGCGCCGCGATGGACATCCAGATGCTCACCGGCATGGCCCGCGCCATGGTGCTCCAGTGGGGCATGAGCGACCGCGTCGGCTTCGTGCGTTACACGGGCGTCGACAACCGCGAGATGTACATGCCCGACAAGGAGTATTCCGAGGAGACCGGGCGCGTCATCGACGAGGAAATCCGGCGCATGTCCACCGAGGCGTACAACGACGCCAAGCGGATCCTCGACGCGAACTGGGAGAAGGTCGACGCCGTCGCGATGGCCCTGCTGAAGCACGAGACGCTCACGGCGGACGAGGTGAAACGCCTCATGGACGGCAAGACGCTCAGCAAGCCCAGCGTGAGCGAGCTGCTGGAAGCCGAAGCGAAGCGCAACCAGAGCCTCCCTCCCACGCCCGCCTCAGGGTCACCCGAAGAAACCAAGCAGGGCCCCGACGCGACGGGGCTCAACGCGACGCCGGCGTAGAGAGACCTAGAACCACTTCTTCGTCACCACGTGCGTGACGTAGATCACCACGCCCAGCTTCAAGAGCAGGCCCAGGCCCGCGAGCAGCCCCCATGTGGCCCTTCGGATCGTGCGATCCTGCTGCGCCGCCTTCGCCCTCGCCTGCGCGTAGGGGATCGTCGTGAACGTGACCATGTGGTACAGCGACGTGTACCAACGCGGGAACGTATCTTCGAGGAAGTGCTCGAGGGCCTTCTTGCGACGGAACGCCGCGGAACCGGCCTTGTCGCGCATCTCGATAAAGTTCTCGACCGCGAGTTCGGAGAGTGCATCGGCGTTGGGCTTGCGCTCGGCGGCGTAGCGGGCGTACGCCGCGCCGAGATCGCTCGGTGATTCGCCGATGCAGCGTGCCAGTGTGGCGCAGTCCTCAAAGCTCGCGTTCATTCCCTGCCCGTAGAACGGCACCACCGCGTGGGCCGCGTCGCCAAGCAGCACCGCGCGACTTCCAGAGTTCCAGGGCGCACAGCGGATGGTCACCAGGGAGGCCGTGGGGTTGTGCTCCCAGTCGTCCACCAGGTTCGGAATGAGCGGGACGGCGTCGGGGAACTCGCGCTCGAAGAACGCCATCGCGTCGCGGCCCGAGGGCATCGCCGAGAACGAGTTGGGGCCGCTGTAGGGCCAGAAGAGCGTGCAGGTGAACGAGCCGTCGAGGTTCGGCAGCGCGATCATCATGAACGTGCCGCGGGGCCAGATGTGCAGGGCGTGCCTGTCGATGCGGTGCGTGCCGCCGGGCCCCGCCGGGATCGTCAGTTCCTTGTACCCGTGCTCGAGGTACGACTGCGAGCAGTCGAACCGGTCCCGCTTCTGCATCGCACCGCGCACGGCGGAAAACGCGCCGTCCGCCGCGATCACCGTGTCGGTCTCGACGCTCAGCGTCCGCCCCGTGGCGCCGTCCAGAACCTCGGCCCGGCCCGTGTCGAGGTCCATCCCGATGCAGCGGTGGTTGAAGCGGATGGTCACGCCGGGCTCGCGCTGGGCCGCGTTCAGCAGCAGTTCGTTCAGCCCGCTGCGCGAGACAGAGTTGATCGCGAGCGCCGCGCCCTTGGAATACGGCTGGAACGCTGTCTCGCCGCGCCGCGGGTGGATCATGCGCCCGCGCATCGGGATGGCGCTGGCGAGGACTTCGTCCGCCAGCCCGACGCCGCGCAGTGCCTCGATGCCGCGCGTCGAGAGCGCCAGGTTGATGGATCGCCCGCGCTCCGTCGCGGCGGACCGGGGATCGGGCCTGCGCTCGAACAGTTCCACCCTGTGCCCACGCCGCGCGAGGTACACAGCCATGAGAGCCCCCGAGAGTCCGGCGCCGAAGATGGTGAAGGTGCGGGGCATGAGAGGGGGATTCACCGCGGAGTCGCGGAGGACGCGGAGAGGTTCAGAGAGATACCCGGAGCGTGCGAGTGTGGGGTTGGTGAGCAGTCGAACTGTGGATTGTCACGCGTCTTGGCCGTCGCGGTTCGGTTCAGGTGCGGAGCGCCTCAGCGAGCCTGCGGCAATCCTCATACGTGTTGTAGAGCGGTGTGGGCGCCGCGCGGATGATGTCGGGGTCGCGGAAGTCGCACATGATCCCCCGAGCGCTCAGGCGGTCGAGCGTCGCCCGTGCGTTCATCGAGAATCGCAAGGACAGCTGCGCGCCGCGGGCGGCGGGGTCCGCGGGCGTGACGATCTCGAAACGGCCCGGAGCCCCAGCAGGCATCGAATCGAGCACGCGGCGCAGGCACTTTTCCAGGTAGCCCGTCAGCCGCACGCTCCGCGACCGCAGCGCCTGCATGCCTACCTCATCGAAAATCTGCAGCGACGCCTTCACCGGCACCAGCGAGAAGATCGGCGGGTTGCTGTGGCTCCACGCCTCCGCGCCGCGGATCGGATCGAACGTCGGGGCCATACGGAACCGGGTGTCCTTGTTGTTGCCCCACCATCCCTCGAACCGTGGCATCGCGGCGAATGACGCCTCACGCCCCTCCGTCCACCACATGCGGTGCACGAACGCGCCGCCGATCGCGCCGGGGCCGGAGTTCAGGTACTTGTACGAGCACCACGCGGCGAAGTCCGCGCCCCATTCGTGCATTTTCAGGGGGACATTTCCCGCCGCGTGCGCCAGGTCCCACCCCGCGAGCGCCCCGGCGTC
>CAYZFW010000198.1:2926-5774 GCA_964477615.1 uncultured Phycisphaeraceae bacterium
TCAGGTTCCCCGGCACGACGTCGCGGTGAATCGCCCCGGCGTCGTGCGCCGCCCGCGTGATCGCCGCGATATCGAACACCTGCCCCGTCACATAGTTCACCCCCGGCAGCATCACCAGCGCCAGCGAGCCCTTGTGACGGTGGATCGTCTCGATGATGTCCTCGGTGCGCCACGTCGATTCCCCCTCGCGCGGCGTCACGGCGACAAATCCCTCGCGCTCATCCACGCCGTGGAATCGCAGTTGGCTCTTCACCGCGTACACGTCGCTCGGGAACGCGGGGAGTTCCATCAGAATCTTGTACCGATCCCGCGTGGGCCGGTAGAACGACGCCATCAGCAGGTGCAGGTTCACCGTCAGGCTGTTCATCGCCACCACTTCGTCCTCGCGGGCCCCCACCAACCGCGCCAGCGGCCCCGCGAACCACTCGTGGTAAGGCTTCCACGGGTCGTGCCCCCCCCCGGAATCAAAGTGCGCTTCGACCGCGAGGGCCGCCCAGTCGTCGAGGTGCCGGTTCAGCATCTCGCGGCAGGATCGCGGCTGGAGGCCCAGCGAGTTGCCGCACAGGTACACCTGCTCGCCGCCGCCCTCCGCCTTCGGCACGTGGAACAGGTGACGGCGCGTCGGGACCGGGTCGGCGGCCTCGAGCGCCGCGGCTTCGGCGGGTTCAAGCATGGGAACAGACGGCGGCATCGCCGCATCATCGCGGAAGTCGATCCGCCTTGCACGCGGCCTGACACGCCCGCCGGCTCGCCGTCACGGTGTCGACGGGCACCCGAACTGGGCCAGCAGCACCACGAGGTCCGCGGTGTTTACCGCGCCGTCGTCGTTGTAATCCGCCGCCAGATTCGGCCCCGACTGCCCGAACGCCCCGAGAAACGCCGTGAGGTCCTGTGTGTTCACAAGGCCGTCGTTGTTCAGATCAGCGCTGCACACCGGCGGCGGCGCGGTGACGGTGACCGTCGCCTGCATGCTGCTGCCGTGCGGCAGGCAGTAGTAGTAGAACGTCCCCGCCTGCGTGAAAGTGAACTGGTACACGCCGTCGAAATCGAGATCGCCGGAATCGAACACCCCGCTGGGCACGAGCGTGCCGTTGCCGGTCTGGCTGGTGGCGGTGTGGATGATGAAGTCGCGGTTGGTCCAGCGG
This sequence comes from uncultured Phycisphaeraceae bacterium, assembly GCA_964477615.1. Lineage (GTDB taxonomy): Bacteria > Planctomycetota > Phycisphaerae > Phycisphaerales > UBA1924 > JAFLCM01. The sequence continues at coordinate 4,072 of CAYZFW010000198.1, forward strand.
ACGGTGTCGCCCACCTGGATGCTGAGCACCTCGGGGGTGTACGCGAAGTTCTCGATGGTCACGTCGTACACCGCGGCGAGTAGGCCGCGCGGCGCGAGCAGAGCGAGCACGGATGCGGCGAGAAGCGACACGATCTTCATGGCGGCGGCCTTTCTGTGAGAACACACAGACTGACAGACGGCCGTCAGCACGGCGCAAAGCACAGGTGAAGATCGCTTGAATCCCGCACGCCCGCCGGTCACCTCGGCACGGTGATGGTGCCGGCCTGGGTCACACGCCACGTGCCCGCCCGAGGATCCAGCGCCACCGCCTGGGCCGTGGTGGTCGTGCCCGATTCGGCGTCGTTGATCGTCACCGGGCGCTCCGGGTTGCCGACGATCAGCACCTCGTTCGACCCGGCATCGAACGACATCGAATCGCCGGTGAAGCGCAGTCGCTGATGCACGACACCCACGCCGCCGTCGGCGAGCACGCGGCGCAGTCGCGGCTCCATCGACTCGCCGCCGCTGGGGGACGCACCACCAGGCTGGGGCCATTCCAGATCAAGGGCCAGAGCGCCAGCCTCCATCGTGGTGGTCTGCGTGGCCCCGATGGGCTGATGCCGCACGCGCACGCCGCCGTCGAGCCGCAGTGTGCCGGAGGACTCAATCGTGTCGAGTTTGCCCGACCACTCGATCACGCTCCGCCCGCCGGGGCCGATGGCGCCCGACTGTTCACCGCCCGTTTCACGCTTCGCCTCGGCCAGCGACCGCCGGTCATCAAGCAGGATCAGCCCCGGCCCCGGCACACGCATCGCCCGCTTCGCCGGCATCACCGTGACCGACGGCCCCTTCAGGTGGATCATCCCCTCCATCTTCGCGGCGTTCGCGTTAACGCTCGCCAGCGGCTGGCCCGCGATGAATCGCCGCGCGGTCACCTCGATTGGCTTCGGCGAATCCGCCCCCACGCGCTCGATGGTCACGCTCTCCAGATCGCGCCGCGACTGCGGCTTGCCATCCACAACGGAACTCACCACCGGCCCGAGCCTCACCACGGCCCGGTCGCCTTCGGTGTTGTAGCGGTCCGTATCCGCGCGTGCGGCCCGCGCCGCCACGCCGCCCACCAGCACGGTCTCGCCCTTCGCATCGTCGTAGGTCATCTCGCGTTGCCACGTGATGACCATGCGTTCGCTCGGATCGTCGTAGGTGCCCTCGCCCGGTCCGGGGACCGTCACGCTCTTGGCCACGCCGTCGAGGTTGTTCCGCTCCGCCGCAAGCCGTTGCGAGCGGCCCGTCGCTCCTTCGTACCGCCCCACCACCGCCGGCGCACCCACGAGCGCCACACGCTGCGTGGGCACCTCGGCGTCGAGGCGGTCGGCGGATGCCTTCACGCCGTCGCGCCCGCTGTAGATCACGCCGCGCTCAGCGACCAGCGATGACACGCCCGATTTCCCGCTCTGCGGATCGCGCGAAAGCACCGCGTCGATGGCCTCGGCCTCGATGCGTTCCGCCCCGTTCTTGCCCGTCTGCTCGGCCACCGCGCGGCCCCGACCCGACGCCGCCCGCGGCACCGCACGCCCGCGGTCATCGGGCATCTCGGCAAACGCCAGCGTCAGTCGGTCGGCACGCACCACGCCGTCTTTGGTCACCGCCGACGCCGCGTCGGTGAGCGTGATCTCGCGCGGGATCGCCGTGGGGTTCCGGTCCGCACCGGCCGGTGCCCCG
>CAYZFW010000199.1:0-5763 GCA_964477615.1 uncultured Phycisphaeraceae bacterium
GCCTTGCCGGGGGCATGGCCGGGGGCCTTGCGGGGCGTCGCGTGTGAACCCTCCTGGCTCGGTTTCGATCCGTCTTTCATGGGGGGAGTGTAACGCGGGGGGGACGCTGGATTCTCGGGCGAAAACGGGCGAAATGCGCACTGAACGGTGGCGAGCGAACCGGGTGGAGGGTGTGGCCGGGTCGGGCGGGGTGGGGTGGGAAACACGGAGGCGGGATCACCCTGCATCAGGGGAATCGTTGAACCGTCCCCCGGGAAGGGTCGATCTTTGTGGGACGACGAAACAGTGTGCCGCGTGGAGGTCCGCCCTTGAAAGTCCGCCAGGAACTGAGCGCCCGCGAAGTCGAGCAGATGCAGGAGGGGCTCATGCGCCGGCTGGGCGATACCTCGGTGCCGACGCTGCCTCAGGTGGCGGTGAAGATCATCGAACTGATCGGGAACAAAAACGCGACGATTAATCAGTTCGCGGAGGTGATCAAGTCGGACCAGGCGCTCACGGGGCGGCTTCTGCGGCTGGCGAACTCGGCGATGTTCGCGCAGCGCCAGCCGGTGACGCAGCTCCAGCGCGCGATGGTGCTGATGGGGATGGAGCGGCTGAAGGCGATGGCGCTGGGGTTTCACCTTTCGAAGGCGATGGTGGCGGACGAGGGGCCGTTCTCGCTGAAGAGGCTGTGGACGCAGAGCCTGTTCCGTTCGTGGCTCTCGCTGCACATCGCCGAGACGCTGGACAAGCGGGTGTCGGGCGAGGCGTTCGTCGTGGGGCTGCTGAGCGACGCGGGCATGGGGGTGATGACCAAGCTGCTGGGGGACGAGTACGCCAAGGTGGTGAACCCGAGCGAGCCGCCGGCTCGGCAGTTCCTGGCGGAGTTCCGCGGGTTGCCCTACACGCACGTGGACGCGTCGCTCGTGCTTACGAAGGTATGGAAGCTCCCAGCGCTTCTGGCGAGGCCGATCGGGATGCACCACTCGCCGGCGCAGCCCGCGTCGAAGGACGATCCGGGGAGTATTCTCCACGCCGTGGCGTACTACGTGGGCTCGATGCCGCTGGACCCGGAGTGCGGGATGCCCGCGGGTGTGCCGCTGCCGGAACTGGCGGAGAAACTGTTCGGGCTGGACCAGAGCGACATGGCCGACCTGATCGACCGCAGCGCGACGACTTTCAAGGGCACGCGCGAGATGTTCGCCCACATGCTGGCGGCGGACCTGAGCGTGGACAGGATCGTGGAAACGGCGAACCAGCACGCCGTGGATCATGATTCAATGACGGGCGTCGGCGAAGAGGAATCGCAGGCGGCGGGGACGTTCCGTGCGGCGGGGCTGGTGTTCGAGCTTCACCGCGGGCCGGAGCGGCACGTGACGGCGTACATCTCCGACGAATCGGGCAACCGGATCGTGCAGGAGGAGATCGACCCGCGGATGGACAACGAGAAGAGCATCCGGGCGAAGCTGCTGCTGGACGACGCGGACGCGGGGGATGTGAAGCGGATCATGACGGGGATTCGGGCGCTGGCGGCGTGAGGGAGGCCATTTCGAGCGGCACCTTCCGGGTGGCACGGGTCTCCGACCCGTGTCGGGCGAGGCGCAGGCAGCAGCCTGTGCCAAGATCCAATACGAATGAGGCTCGTGAATGGCCCGAATGGACCGGGGCTGGAGGTGTGATTCTGCGCCGCTGACGGCACAGGTCGGAGACCCGTGCCAACGGGATCACGGAACGGTCATGCCGAAGTTGCCCAGGAACTGGGTGAGGTCGGCGACGTTGACGACGCCGTCGGCGTTGAGATCGCCGGGGATGAGGGTTCGGAAGGTCTGGACGCCGCCGAGGTTGGTGGTCTGGCCGTTGACGTTGGTGGCGGTGACTTGCCAGTAGTAGCGGGTGTTGAGGTTGAGGGGGGTTGAGGCGAGTGAGTAGGACGTGCCGGAGGAGCCAATGGTGACGACGACGTTGGTCATGTCTGGGTCGGTGGCGACTTTGAGGGTGTAGGAGGCGCGGCAGGAGGAGTCGGCCCAAGTCAGTGTCGATGCGGGGGAGACGGCTTGCGCGTCAGGGGAAGGGGAGAGTGTCTGGAAGGGGCCGGGTGGGGAGGGGCAGGAGACGAACTGGACAGTCGCTCCGTTGCTCCGAACTCGGTTCCCCCAGCAATCAAAGACCTTTGAGGTGGGGCTGCAGCGGACTTCGAGATTGCAACCTGAGATCGGCGCGAGCACGCTGGTCTTTCGGTCAAAGTAGACACGGAGCGTGCGTTCGCCCGGCGTGACCTCGTATCTGATCACATCATCGGGGCCGAGAGGAGTCCACTCGGACGTGCCGCACGCAGCGCCGAACCGACGAAATTGCAGGTCTGCGGGCGCGAGGCTAACGGGGTCCGTGTCGTTTGGATTCACGATGATCATCTGCGGTGGCACTTGATTGTTGCAGGACCAAGTAAGGTCCGGTGATCGAAGAACTCCTTCGGCTTGCAGGACTGGGCCTGCGCGGGGCAAGTCGAAAGTGAGTCGGAGCTCGCCGAACCAGTTGGTGTTGTCGAGTCTGGCTTCGGCCGTGACGAGCTGGCCTCGATCTCGGATGATCTCGAAGCGGGAGTCGATGATGTCGGTGTTGTCGCCAGCGTTGGGGATGCCGTCCGGATGCGAAACTGTTTGGCCGACCTGATTCGGGCTTGAGTATGGTGCGCGTACGGCGATGAAGCGTGACGTGGGAGGGGCGGCGGCGATGTAGGGTGCGAGATCAATCTGGAAAAAGATACCGCTGCCGCTGCTGATACTGGTGCCCCATTGGGTATCAAATGGTGGGCTGAACGCGACGGCAATACGAATGTCGTAGGCTCTGACTGGTAATGACGCCGCAGCGGGCGTGCCGCCAGCGTCAAAGAAGTCCAAGAAGATCGAGCCGTCTGTGAGACTGGTGCTGTACTGGGGAGTGCAGTTGAGCGCGAGCCTAATAAGCGATGATCCGTAGGTGCCGCTTCCGATGGCCTCGACTGTCCCGACTGCGGGGTGCGCGGGGATGAATGGAAAGACAGGCTGACCCGAGCAGAACGACGCTGCGGCACCGATGAGGGTTGCGATGTAAGCGGCTCGAATGCGTGCTGAGGGCTGGATCATTGTTTCTCTTTGGAAATCCCGACAAGGTGAGGGTAATGATCCTGCTGGGGTGATACAACCCCCTCGTCGGACATCCCCCCCGACACGGGCTGGAAGCCCGTGCCACCTAAAGCCCGTGCCACCGGGATGCCCGTGCCACCTGGACGCGATGCCGCCCCCGAAACTCACCCCCTACCATCCCCTCCAATGAACCCACGTCGTCCAACTCGTCCCATTTACGTCGGTGATCCCCGTGTCGGCATCGTGCAGGTTGGGGGCGGGCTGCCTCGGAAGGGGCCTTCGCGCCAGTCGTGGATCCCGCTGCCCGGCGAGCCCACCACGCCTGCGCCCGTCAGTGTGCAGACCATGACGGCGGGGTACACGCACAACGTTGACAAGTGCGTGGCGGAGATTCACAAGCTGGCCGCGGCGGGGGCGGACGTCGTGCGGGTCGCGGTGCCGGAGAAGAAGGACACCGAGGCGCTGAAGCACATCATCCCGCAGGTGCGGGTGCCCATCGTGGCGGACGTGCATTTTCATTTTCAGCGGGCGCTTGAGGCCGTGGAGGCGGGGGTCCACAAGATCCGGCTGAATCCCGGCAACATCACCGACCGGGCGCAGGTGATCGAGGTGATCCAGGCGTGCAAGTCGCGCGGCATCCCGATCCGCGTCGGCGTGAACGAGGGGTCCATCATCGAGCGGAAAGACAAGCAGCGCCGCAAGGAGGAACTCGGGAAGTTCTTTGCCGGTCACAAGCAGGGGCACCTGCTGGCGCTGATGATCGCGAAGCTCGAAGAGTACATGGACATCTTCTACGAGCAGGATTTCTATGACGTGGCGATCAGTGCCAAGAGCATGGACGCCGCGTTTGTGTACGACGTGTACTCCGCCGTGAGCGAGCGGTTCGAGGAGCCGCTGCACCTGGGGGTGACGCACGCGGGGCCGAAGGAGACGGGGTGCATCCGATCGGTGGCGGCGCTGAGCGCGCTGCTGTGCCACGGCGTGGGCGACACGATCCGGATTTCCTACGCGAACGACCCGGTGTACGAGGTCGAGGACGGCCTGGAACTGCTGTGGAGCCTGGGCCTGCGCGAGCGCAAGGGCGTGGACCTGATCGCCTGCCCGACGTGCGGACGGATTCAGGTGGATCTGTTCACGCTGGTGCAGGACGTGCGGAAGAAACTCGCCGAGGAGATCGCGGTGCCGATGAAGGTGGCCGTGATGGGGTGCATCGTCAACGGTCCGGGCGAGGCAGAGGGCGCCGACGTGGCGGTGTTCGCCGGCGACAAACGCGGCATCATCTACGTGCAGGGCGAGCGCGTGGCCAACGTGCCCGAGGCGGAGATTCTCGACCGGCTGCTGGCCGAGTGCCGCACGTTCCAAGCGCGCGTGCAGTCCGGCGAGGTGAAGTTGGGGGAAAAGAAGGTGGAGATCGTGCCGCCGGACCCGATCGGGGAACTGGGGTCGGGGTTCGAGAAGATCGCGGCGGGGCAGGTGGAGAAGATGGCGGCGCTCACGGTGAGCGCACGCTGAACCGTTCGCGGATCGTGCAGAAGATCGTGCCACGGGTTTCCGCCGTCTGCGGCGGACACCCGTGCCGTCTTGTCGGTGACTCCAATCCTGTCGGCCACGCTTGGCAAAGGCATCGCGAGGACGCGAAGCCCGTGAGACGATGCGTAAGTTGCTCAGTCTTCGAGGCTCTTCAGCATCGCTTTGCCGCCGGGCATTGGGGCTGAGGGCATGCCAGGTTCGGGCGCGGGTTCCGCCACGCCGCTCATGGATGTGACCGTGACGGTCTGAGGAGCAACGCTCGCCTCCACGCGGCGGCGCGGCTTGGCGTAGGGGTCGTCGCTCGTCTTCACGCGGCGATAGATCACCGCGGCGGTGAAGAGCATGAGGGCGGTGAGGCCGCCGTAGATCGCGCCGAAGATGGCCAGGCGGGGGTCTTCGACGGGTTCGCTCGCGCTGACGGCGCCGGTGGCGATGACGGTGGAGGCCTTGTCGGCGCGGACGGTGCTGCTCTCGTTGGCGAAGCCGATCATGGTGGTGGCCAGCGTGTCGAGGGCGAGGGCGGCGCGGTCGAAGCCGGGGTATTTCAGGCTGAGTTTCACCTTGCCGGGCGTGGTGGTGTCGACATCAAGCGAGCCGCGCACGGCGGCGTCGAGTGCGTGCTGGTCGGCGAGGTCGTTGAAGCCGCGCATGCCCATGCGTTCGGCGGCGCGCTCGAGGAGGCGCTCGTCGCCGGGGAGGTCCTTGATGTAGGTGGCCCAGCCTTCGGTCTGCTCGGGGGTGGGGGCCTCGTTGCGCTCGTCGATACCGAGGGTCATCGTGGCGACGGCCATGGGCTTCTTGATGACGCCAGCGATCTGCCAGGAGATGCCGCCGGCGATGGCGAGGGCGACGGCGAAGCAGAGGGTGAAGACGCCGCGCCCTGAGGTGGTCTTGGCGGCTTCGGCGGCGGCCGCGATGGCGGCGGGGTCGGGGCGTTCTTGCGCGGGCGCGGGGGCGTTGCGCTTGCCTTTGTTTGCCGGGTCGTTCGCGGCGGCCTGGGTCTGCTGGCGCTCCTTCATCAGCGTGGCCCGCTCGAACTCGATCTTCTGGCGGGTCTGTTCGAGGTGCTGCATTTCTGCGGCGAGCGAGGCCTTGCGCGTCGAGATGTCCTGCACCTCGGCGAGGCGGCTGC
>CAYZFW010000200.1:0-5762 GCA_964477615.1 uncultured Phycisphaeraceae bacterium
AGTCGCGCCGCCGGGCGTCGCCCGGTGCGTCGCAGAACTCCACGCTGTCGGGGCGGCGCTTGTCGGTATAGCCGGTCTCACGCCGGAACGTGGCGACATCGACGACCACCCCCTTGATCTTGACCGGCACCACGCCGAAGGCCTTGCCCACCACGCGGGTGTTGCGGAACAGCTCGGTCACACGGGTGGGCGTCGCGTCGGTGGCGACGTCGTAATCGCTTGGTTCCAGCCCCAGCAACTCGTCCCGCACGCATCCCCCCGCGAACAGCGCCTCGTGCCCCGCCGAACGCAGCGCGCTCACGATCGAGGTCGCGACGACGCGGGCGGCGGATCTCGTGGGGTCATGGCTCTGCGGCACGGCGTGAATGTAGCACGGCAAACCCTAGGCCTTCGTTCCTGGGCCACACCCGAAACCTACGATCCGCCTGTGAGCACCAACTCCGACAAACCCCCGCGCCCGACCCCGCACTCCCGCACCGGGAAGCGGATCGCGCTGGCGCTGGTGATTGTGTGGGTGGCGATCATCGTCGGCTTGTACGCGGTGCTCGCGAAACTCAAGATGGGTGGGGCCGAGGCACTGCGGCGTGACGCGCAGGACCGGGGCCACCTGCATTCGCCATCGTCGAAGTGACGCGCATCACGCTTCAGGCGGCGGCCTTGCCTGGTTCGCTCAACCCGTGCGCGCGGGCATAGAGGACGTCGGGATCAAGGTCGATCCCGCCGGGCCAGCAGATGGTCCGGGTCTTTGGATCGACGCGGACCAAGCGGAAAAACGCCTCATCGCGCCACGCCTCGAACGGTCGCCTGCCGACCAGATGAGAAAGATCGACGACGCCGGATGTCGCGTCTGTGAACCGGAGGCTCACACGGTAATGCTCGAGGGGTTCGACGTGGGCGATACGGACCATGCGGAATCCTAGGGGAGGGGCTCGATCGGGTCGACCGTTGTCGGGACCGACGCCTGCCGCCACGCGCGGAGGAGGTCTGGGCGGTGCATCTCGGCCCACTCCTTCACCAATCGAAGAGCACGATTGGGCAATGCGCCTTTGCTCACGCGCAAGGAATCAATCTCAATCTGCGCTTCATGCTCCTGGTAGAAGGCGTGGAAGTGTGGCGGCGCATGGTCCTCGAAGTAGAAGCAGATAGAGATGCCGTAACCTCGCTCACACAGGGCATGGGTCGGCCTCTCTCGCCTTACGAGTACGACCTCTCGTCGCCGCCGCCAACACCCGCCATGACCGACGACGACATCTCCAAGCCCTCGCCGCCCTCATCACTCTCCATCGGCTCCTTGATGGTCTCGATCATGCTCGTGTGCTCGTGGCCCTCGTTGTTGTCGAGGAAGCACGCGAGCTTGCGGCTGCGGACGGGGTGCTGCAGCTTGCGGATCGCCTTGGCCTCCACCTGGCGCACGCGCTCGCGCGTCACCTTGAAGATGCGGCCCACTTCTTCGAGCGTGTAGGTGTAGCCGTCGCCGATGCCGTAGCGGAGCTTGATGATCTCGCGCTCGCGGTAGGTGAGCGTCTTGAGGATGGCTTCGATGCGCCCCTTGAGCATGTCGCTGGCCGCGACATTACCGGGGGAGTCCTGGCGCTCGTCCTCGATGAAGTCGCCGAAGTAGGAGTCCTCGCTCTCGCCCACGGGGCGGTCGAGGCTGATGGGGTGGCGACTGATCTTCATCACCCTGCGCGTCTCGGCGACCGTCATCCCCGCGCGCTCGGCGAGTTCCTCGATGGTCGGCTCGTGACCCAGTTCCTGCAGCATCTGCTTCTGGATGTTCCGCAGGCGGCTCATGGTCTCGATCATGTGCACGGGGATGCGGATCGTCCGCGCGTGGTCGGCAATAGCCCGCGTGATGGCCTGGCGGATCCACCACGTGGCGTAGGTGCTGAACTTGTAGCCGCGCTTGTACTCGTACTTGTCGACCGCGCGCATCAGGCCGGTGTTGCCCTCCTGGATGATGTCCAGGAACGACAGCCCGCGGTTGCGGTACTTCTTGGCGATCGAGACGACCAGGCGGAGGTTGCCCGCCGAGAGGTCGCGCTTGGCCTGTTCGTACTCCCAGAAGACGATGTCCATCCGCTTGACGCGGGTGATGAGTTCCTCGGGCTCCTCCATCACGAGGCTGCGGAGGCCGGCGAGTTCCTCGCGCATGACCATCAGGTCCTCGGGGTCGTAGCGCTGCGGGAACTTCTCGGCCTTCTTCATCTCGTTCTGGATGTCGGTGATCTTCTTCACGATGCCGCGGAGCTTGCGGTGCAGCGGGATGATGCGGCTGGTGCGCAGACACATCTCCTCGCCGAGGGTCGCCATCTTCCGGCGCCGTGCCGCGATCCGCCGCTTGATCTCCTCGGCCTGCTCCAGGTCCTTTTCCTTCCGCGCCTGCTCCATCGCCTCCCAGTCGTTGCGGTTGAGCTCGATGAGCTTCCGCAGGGTGGCGCAGTTCACGGGGATGCGCTTCGAGACCTTCTCCTTCGCGTTGTCCTCGGCGGTCGAGATGCGCATCGTGCGGTCGAAGGGCAGATCACCCGTGTGGACCTGCTCCAGAATCTCCACCGCGCCGGTCAGGGCGTAGTCGCACTCCAGCACGCGCCGACGGAAGATCATCCGCATCGTCTCGATCTTCTTCGCCAGCCGGATCTCGTCGTCGCGCGTCAGCAGTGGGATCGTGCCCATCTGCGTCAGGTACATCCGCACCGGGTCGTCGATGCGCTTGGCCCGCGTGTCGGCGGCCAGAGCCTTCTCCAGCTCTTCGCGCGTTTTGGTGTCCTCGGCAAAGCCGCCCACCGGCGCCAGCGCCGGGGCCGTAATCACCGACTGGGCCCGCGCTGTGCCGGGCTGCCCGTGGCTGATGCGGTGCAGCGGGTTCGAGGCCTCCTGGGCCGCAAGGTGCGGATCGACCATGCGCAGCGAGTCCATCATCTCGGTGCCGCGGGGCGCGCCCGCGGCGGCTTTGGCCTCCAGCGCCGCCGCGGCGTGGGCGATCGTCTCCTTGTGCATCGACCCGCTGAGGGTCGTGTTGCCCATCTTCTTGCTCTCACGCCAGCGCCGGGCGCGGAACTCGCGCTCATCAACCATCTCGATGGACGCCTCGTCCAGAACGATCAGCACGTCGTCGATGCGGTCGGGGTCAACCAGCGCATCGGGCAGCACGTTGTTGAGCTCCTCGTAGCCCAGCCAATGGCGGCGACGACCGTCTTCGATCAGTTCTGCGACTCGGGGGTCCATGTTCGCGATCACGTCTGGGCTCCTTCGGAATCCGCCGGTCTTTGGGGCGGCGGGGTCGTGCGTCGGGTGAGAGAGTTGAGGCGAGAGTCTTGGGTCTTGGGTCTTGAGTCTTGGCGAACGGCTATCCCGTTCTGAGCGCCGCCACAGGCCGGGGAACGGTGAGCATGGGTCCGGCCTGCGCTTCTGACTTGCGGCGGAGTTCGATGAGTTGCTGCAGGCGGGCGGTGTCGGTTGCGTTGTTGTTCCCCGCGGCGCTCTCGGACGTTGCCGCCGCCGCTCCGTCTCGGGCGGGGCCGGGGGTGGGGGCGTGTGCGGGGGGCTGCTGTACGTGCAAGAGAGCGTTCATGTTCCGCTGCGCGCGCAACGAATCGAGCCTGCGCACGGCGTCGTCGAACGCCGCCAGAATCTGGGCTTCTTCTCCGGACGTTCGCCTGTCGATCACCTGGGCCATCCCGACCGCGAGCTGGCGGGCCTCGCCGTCCTCCATCCCCTGCATCAGGGCCGAGAGCGCGGGCGACTCACCGGCTGCGACGGCGTCCAGCACCCAGCGGGCCAGCGCAAGCGTCGGCCCCACCGCGCCGCTCACCAGCAGATCGTTCAGCACTTCCGACGCCTGCTCCCGGCGGCTTTCGACGATCGAGGGCGACGCGAGCACGCACGCCAGCGCTTCTTCACCCGCCGAGCGAGGCGAGAAGGAAGCCGGGGTGCTCGTGGCTTCGACGGCGGGGCCCTCGCGGCGCACGCCGGTCCTGGACCGCCGCGCATCGAGGGTCTTCTGGATCACTTGCTCAGCCACGCCCGCGATGGCGGCGTAGCGGCGGACGATCATCGACTTCCGCAGAGGCGAGACCTCTTCGATCCCCAGTTCCACCAGCCGCGCCAGGTCTTCCTCGATCACCCGCGTGTGCGCCGCCGAGCCGGACTTGATGCCCTTGCTCCGAAGCTCCGCGGCCTTGCGCGCAAAGCGGAACTCCAGCATGTCCTCGGCCTTGGCGAACTGCTCGCGGAACACCTCGGCTCCGCCGTCGGTCTTCAGCACCTCGTCGGGGTCCTTGCCGCCGGGCAGCGACATCACCTGCACATCGACGCTCTCGGTGAAGAACACCTCGAGCGCCCGATCCGCGGCGTTTTGCCCCGCCTCGTCCGCATCAAAGAGCAGCACGACCCGGTCGCACATCCGCCGCAGCACGCTCGCATGGCGCGGCGTCAGGGCTGTGCCCAGCGTCGCCACCACGTTCTCGAACCCCGCCTGGTGGCACGCGATCGCGTCGGTGTACCCCTCGGTGATGATGGCGCAGCGCTGTTGCTGGATCGCCCGGTACGCCTGCGGCAGGGCGAACAGCGTCGTGCTCTTCTTAAAGAGGTCCGTCTCGGGGCTGTTGAGGTACTTGGGCTCGTCCTCGGGCTTGATCTTGCGCCCGCCGAAGGCGATGGGGCGGCCGATCTGGTCGAGGATGGGGAAGATGAGGCGGTTGCGGAGCGCGTCGTAGAAGCCCCCCCCACTTTCGCGGCGCTTCACGAGTCCCGCGGCGATGAAGGGCTCGATGTCGAAGCCCTTGTGCTCGATGGTCTTGACCAGGCCGTCCCAGCGGTCGGGCGAAGCGCCGATCTGGAACTTCTCGACCATCTCCGGGCTGATGCGGCGCTGTTCGACGACGGCGCGGGCCACGCCGCCGTGCTCGGGGTGGCGCAGGATGGTTCGGAAGAAGTCGAGTGCGAAACGGTTGGCGAAGACGAGAGCTTCTTTGGAAACCCCGGCACCGGTCTCCGCACCTTCGCCACCTTCAAAGTGGCCCTCGCCGTCCGTCGGGCCGTTCCCGGAGTTGGGTCTGCGTTTGGGTTTCCACGGCGTGAGTTCGATCCCCGCGCGCTCGGCGAGGTGCTTCAGCGCCTCGCCGTAGGACATGCCGTGGAACTTCATCACGAAATCGATGGCCCCGCCCCCGGCCCCGCAGACAAAGCAGTGGAAGATCTGCTTCCCCGGCACGACGTACATCGACGGGTTGCGGTCGTTGTGGAAGGGACACAGACAGACGTACTCGCGCCCCTTGGGCTTGAGGGTCACATGGTCACCCACGAGGCGCACGATGTCCGTCGCGTCGAGGACGCGCTGTCGATCATCGTTCTGGGGGCCGTAGTGTGACGCCAATCAGGTTCCTTGGAGCGATTCACTGCTGAGAGAGAGCTGACAAACAACGCGTTCAGATGTCCGACTGGATGCCTCGATGCCTCTTGCCTCGATGCCTTCGGCAGACAACGACACCGACCGCGTCCCGGCTCATCGTGGGCCGGCGCGGAGTGACAGCGATCTCGCTACTCCTCAACTCAGTTCCGGATGTTGTTGCCGCGGGTCACTCGCCGATACCGCGACGCCTGGAATCACCTGTCGGGAGCCTGTGGTCGTGAAACCGGTGGGTCCGGGCCGCGGTCAAATGCCGGGCGTCCTGAAGACCCGAGGTCAGCGCTCCTGACCCTAATACTGATAGCACGGGGATGGTTCGGGTCAAACGGTTTGGGGAGGTTGGAGAAGATTT
>CAYZFW010000201.1:0-1106 GCA_964477615.1 uncultured Phycisphaeraceae bacterium
CCGGCATACTCGAGTACAGCAGTAGCAGGCTTCCGCGTCAGAAGCGGTACTTGGATGAGATGCAGGGAATGCCCATCGACACCGTATGGGAGGATATCTTGCCGGTACAAGCGCACAGTGAAGAGCGCCTTGGTTGGCCGACACAGAAACCCCTCGCTCTGCTCGAACGCATCCTCAAGGCCTCCAGCAACCCGAACGACATCGTCCTCGACGCCTTCTGCGGGTGCGGGACAGCGTTGGTCGCCGCGCAGAATCTCGGGCGGCAGTGGATCGGGATCGACATCTCGCCCACCGCCTGCCGCGTGATGGCCAAGCGGCTGAAGGACGTCTGCGGCATGCGCGAGAGCGAGCCGGGGCACCGGGCGAAGGACAAGAACTGCTTCATCGTGCGGGACCTGCCGTGGACGATCGAGAAGCTGCGTGCGATCCCGGCGTTCGAGTTCGAGAACTGGGCGGTCATCGCGCTGGGGGGCGTGCCCAACACGGTGCAGGTGGGCGACATGGGCATCGACGGGCGGATTTACCCCGTGGGCACCAAGCCCAGCGACCAGAACAGCATGTTCGCGGGCGACTGGTTCCCCGTGCAGGTGAAGCAGGTGGACAAGATGGGCCGTCCGGACGTCGACGCCTTCGAGGCGGTGATGGAGCGCGAGGACAGAGCACGAGGCTTCTGTGTGTCATTCGGCTTCACGTCGGATGCCGAAGCCGAGCGGACGGCGTTCTTCAAGAGGACACGCCGGGTCATTCAGTTCATCACCGTGCAAGAGATTCTGGATGAGCAATACATACAAAAGATGTGAACAACACCGGTGGGGCAGGCTTCCAGCCTGCCCCACCAGGTAAAGGGAGAATCGCGGCATGAGCATCTGGGATCATCGCGCCGGGCAGACGGCGGCAGAGGCGGCGGCGGGGTTCACGCCGGTGTTGCAGCGGCGCGGGGCCGAGGTTGGCGCGGAGGTGGTGCGGGAGTTTGGCGGGGTGGTGGAGCGGGCGGGCCAGCCGCAGGGGTACATCTTCGCGTCTGGGTTCACGGCGGAGGCGAAGCGCGAGGCGCTGGCGTTCTTGGATCGGACGGGGAGGCGGGTGGTGCTGATGGAGGTTTGAGG